>JALUTR010000170.1 GCA_027021785.1 Fidelibacterota bacterium
ATGGAGAACAGGGCGCTAACCTTATTTTTATTTGCCAAGACCGAGGCGGCGATGCAACGCCGCCTCGAATAATTTAACCCTGAGCGCTATCCCTCCTCTTTCAGTCGACCATGGATGACAATAGTTCGTCCGTAATTAGGAAACATGTTTCCGACGATAAACACTTCCGTACCGTCCGTCCATATCCCGTTAAGCATGAATTCATCGTTTTTAAGTTCCTTGAATTGATACCAATCGCTGCCGTTGAAATGATAAACTCCTCCTCGCTGTCCGACAGCGAAAATATTTTTGTCATTTGACCCGGATATCCTTTCCAGGTAGGTGTTAAAAACTCTTAATTGTACCTTCCAAGAATTACCCGTATAGCTGTAGATATATGACCCTCCTACCGAGTAGAGCGTTCCATTCGGACTCATCCATAGTCGCACCCCCCATTTCGGTGCTCCAACATTGCTGGAATCAAGGAGATTCCATTTTGTATTGTCATAATGATAAAAATAATACAGGAGCCTCGGAGAAGGAGCATTACCTCTTGTTCTGTATGCATGCAAATAAAGATCGTTTGGATCATTCCCGGCAATTGAACCTACAACGAAAAGATTCGAAGATGAATCCACCATGCTTGCCGGTACCGGCAGCGGTACGGAATTCAACCTCCATGTGACTCCGTCATAGAACCAGACTTGACCAAAACCTCCACCGGCCCATAGAGCATCGGGCTTATAACCACCCAAAGTAACGATGTAGAATCCATCCTTCAACTCATATTCTTTCCAAGTATTTCCGTCGTAGTGAGCGATAAAGGAGGAATCCCACTTATCATTCAATTCACGTAACTGATCACCACCTACCCAGATATCATCCGCCGCAAAACCGTGTATTTCAGAGAGAGAGATACGATTTCTGATCGGCCCTCCCTCGTTCCACGTGATGGGTATCGATTTCCATATCTTGCCATCATAATGAAAAACCATGTCCTTGTTCCTCATATTGTGGCCCACCATATAAACATTGTCCGGTCTGCTTCCCCATACGTCTGCCATGATGAGTTGTTCGCTCTCGGAAGAGGTAATTGTATCAATCGTCCACTCGTAGTCCCTTCTTCCGGGCTCCGGCTCCGTTGGAGGTTGAGGCAGGGATGGCGGCTGACTGCACGAGATCAAGAGAAAGGTGAACGGGTAGATGAGTAGATGAGTGAATGGGTGAATGTGTATGTAGGGCTTCATGGTATCACCATCAATGATTGTTTCAGTATTATTACTATCAAGCTCAAAACAGATTCAATGCAGTACGCTTCTTTTGCAGGTCACCTGTATCTTCCACGATCAGAATCGTTGCATTACCTGTCATTGTGGCACCTCGCTGTTTCCTGGTACACCTCTATTTTTGTTGCCCGATTTCACCTTGGATTTCTTCTTCTCGTCCGTCCGGGGGATGAATGACGAGCAACGTTCACTAAGGAATATACAACAAAGTCAAGAAGTTTGTTGTACGGAAAACACGATAATTTGGCTGCGGAAACTACGATATTTTTACCCCCAAAAATGAACATTATGAGACATAAAAAAAATACACATGGCGATATCAGGCCGTATTCGTCTTTTTTAGTTGCTTGAGTCACGGAACATAGATTTTTTATGAAATTATTGCAAGCATGGTTTTAATGGGCAAGGATCGTGGGACGAGAAGCAGCAAGGACGGAAAAATAGATGTGTGTTTCCTGTAAATTAAAAAAGTGGACGCTGACAAGGTGGCACTGAAGGCTGGATTTGAAAATTTAAATTTGAAATCTTCCTGATTACAGGTTGGAACGTTGGAACGTTAAAACGTTTCCTTTGCGTTCTTGGCGGTTAAATAGTTATTGATGACCGAGGACGGAAGATACAGACAAGGAGACAAGGGGACGGGGGGACAAGGAGAATGCGTCTCGTGGTTCTGGTGTTCCCTCAACGGGGACCGTCATACCGGACTCGATCCGGAATCCAGTGCGTTGATTTGAAAATTGAAATTTGAAATTTGGAATTTGGCACTTCTTGATGGCGGGGGGAACGTTAGAACGTTGGAACGTTGGAACGTTCTAACGTTTTCTTTGCGTTCTTGGCGGTTAAATAATGACCTAAGAGCGGACAAGGGGACAAGAAGAATGTATCTCATAGCTCGAGTGTTTCATCAACGAAACCGTCATTCCGGACGTGATCCGGAATCCAGTACGTTGATTTGAACACTGAGATTTGGAATTTGGCGCTTCTTGATAACGGGTTGGAACGTTTGAACGTTTTCCTTTGCGTCCTTTGCGCCTTCTTTGCGTTCTTGGCGGTTAAATAATGACCGAAGAGCGGACAAGGAGACAAGGAGAATGCGTTTCGTGGCTCGAACGTCCCATTAACGAAACTGTCATTCCGGACTTGATCCGGAATCCGGTGCGTTGATTTGAAAATTGAAATTTGAGATTTGGAATTTGGCGCTTCTTGATAACGGGTTTAAACGTTACAACGTTTGAACGTTCAAACGTTACAACGTTCAAACGTTTTCCTTCTGCCTTGTCCAGG
>JALUTR010000171.1 GCA_027021785.1 Fidelibacterota bacterium
CCCCGGCCAAATACATTGTATTTGCTCCAACGCCTCACGTAGAGTGTGTGCTATTGTTAGTTGAAAATTGAAGCGGCTCCCTTACCTGTGGTGAGATGGCGTTCGACCAAGAATGTCATCATCTCCACAAACCGAAAGGAGCCACGTCATGAAGAGTATTGCGAAAACCCCGAAGCGAAGCAAGAAGACCAAACAGTTGGGGCCAGCCCAGGTTCTCCGCCCCGACCAGTATGAGGCGTTCGATGTGGAGACGAAAGTGGAATGTATTCGCGCCCTGATTCCGTTGGGGCTGATGCATGTGCAGGCCCTCTTGGAAGCCGAGGTCTGTACCTTGGCGGGGGCTCGGTATGCGCGGAAAGCCTCTCAGTTCCCGGGACGGCGACATGGGAGTAATCCCGGCAGTGTGCGCTTGGCAGGGCAGCAGGTGCCATTGCGGATTCCGCGAGTGCGGCAGGCCGATGGGGAAGAAGAAATTCCCTTAGCGACGCTTCCCACCTTCCGAGAGCAGGGTTTCCTGGACGACGTCCTCCTCAAACGCGTGTTATATGGGATCTCCTGTCGCAACTATGAAGCGGCTGCCGCTGCAGTCCCGGGCGCCATTGGGTTGTCGAGTTCGACCGTGTCGCGGGCCTTTACGCAAGCCAGTGCCAAACAGCTACAGGAACTCCAGGATCGTGATCTGAGCGAACTGGACCTCGTGGCCGTCTTCCTCGATGGCAAGACGTTTGCCGACATGACCATGGTCATCGCGGTGGGCATCACGCTGACTGGGGAGAAACACATCCTGGGCTTTGTGGAAACGGGGACCGAAAACGAGCAGGTCCTCACGCCCTTCCTGCAGGGGTTATGTGAGCGGGGGCTCAATGGTTCGCAAGGGTTGTTGGTGATCATCGATGGCGGAAAAGGGTTGCGGGCCGCAGTCCGGCACGCGTTTGGCTCCGCCGCCGTGGTGCAGCGCTGTCAGTGGCACAAACGGGAAAATGTGGTGAAGCATTTACCGCAGAGTGAACAGGCCACCTGGCGGACTCGGTTGCAACGGGCGTATGAACGGCCGACGTATGCCGAAGCGAGGGCTGCCTTGCATCGCCTCCACCGCGACTTGGAGACCCGCAACCAATCGGCGGCGCGGAGTTTGACGGAAGGGCTGGAGGAAACCTTGACCTTACACCGGCTGGGAGTGTTTGCCCTTCTCGGTTTGTCCTTTAAGACAACGAATTGTCTGGAATCCATCAATGCTGCCGTGGAAGAACGGTGTGCCAAGGTGGATCGCTGGACACACTCGAATCAACGACAGCGGTGGTTAGCCACCGCGTTGCTGGATATTGAGCCGCGGCTCCGCAGAGTCAAGGGCTATCGGCACTTGCCCAAACTCCGTGAGGCCCTGCGACGAGACTTGAACATTGCGCAGACCGTGACAAAGAATGTTGCGTAACATGACCCCAGGAGCTGTGGAGAATTTCAACTAACTTTGGGCTTGACTCATCAATCAAGACAACTACCGAAATGATATGCATGACATGGAGCTAACCTCCGGTTAGGTTCATGTTATGCCAAGGCCCGGTGCTAAATGGAACAACTGTCTTGATTCTGCCGGTGAAAAATGTTCATTTTCACGCCGGATTTAAGTTGCTAATTACATTCTGAACAATGACCATATCTCCCGGGCTATTGTAAAAAAGTCTCACCAATGAAACCTAAAGAAGTCGTATCACATATCGAACAAGCAATTGCCCAAGCAAAGATATTAGATCAAAAGTGGATATCCATTGAAAATCTTGAAAATTATTTACATAAATTCAAAGAAGCACTTCCTGACGGTGAATCCAGTATGAAGATGTCATTTGAAACAGAAAAATTGAAAAAAGACATTGAGGCCATAAATGCCAGATTCGCCCATGAACGAAATTTAGCCCATTATAGGGAAGACCATGAATATACGCGGCAACTGTGGGATGCTACGTTTCAGTACGGGCATACAGCATTAAAAAGTGCCATTCTTATAAATGGAGGTGCCGCAGCAGCGATGCTTGCCTTCATTGGCAATATTTGGAATGGGGCACTGGTTCAAAATGTCATGGGGCCGTTAACTAACTCCATTATTCTTTTTTGTTTTGGAGTTGCTAGCGGAGCATTAGGCACTGGCTTTACCTATTTCACTCAATACGGCTATGCAGAGAAAAAAGTAAAATTCGCTCGATCATTTCATGTGCTTACAATACTTTTAGTCTTAGTTTCATATTCTTTATTTATTTTTGGTTGCTATGAAGCCTATGAAAGTTTCGTTGAGCACCTTAGTGCTTCTGTCGGTCCAGAAACAAAAGTTTTGTTTTGGTGTCGCCCATTAGCAGACGCTGGTCAAGTGGGCGCACGTCTCCTCTTGCGCTGAACATTCTTTTTTACTGATTGCTCACCTGCGCCGCTGCGGAAGACCCCTTTTCCCTGCGCGCATAGTTTTCATTCGTTGCGGTGTCAACTCCGTTGCCTGAGTCGTACCAGTCCCCCATTAGGATCAAAAGGGAAGAAAGAGCAAGGACGCCATCCTTCTT
>JALUTR010000172.1 GCA_027021785.1 Fidelibacterota bacterium
GGCTTTGTATGGTGGCCAAAACGGAAATAATAAACTCTATCGCAATAATGGTGACGGTACTTTCACGGACGTGACGGCTTCCGCGGGCGTTGCCGGGGGCTCTTCCAAGACGCACGGCGTCGCCTGGGGTGATTTTGATAATGACGGTGATCTTGATTTGTACGTCGCCAACAATAATGGCAACGATTTTCTCTATCGCAATAACGGCGATGGTACCTTTACCGATGTTTACACGATTTATGGCTTATCGCAAGGTTCTTCCGCCCATGGCGCGGTTTGGGCGGATTATGATTTGGATGGCGATTTGGATCTATACGTGGGGAATAATTCCCATCCCGGCCGGTTGTATCGAAATGAAGAAAATTCAACCAACTATTTAAAGGTCAAGGTTACCGGCGCCGGAGCAGGGAAATCTCCCGTCGATGGAACCGGGAGCCGGGTGGAACTGTGGAATTCCACCGGGACGGTACGGTATGCCGTGCGTGAAGTCACCGGTGGGACGGGATACGGCTCCCATGAACCGCGAATTGTTCATTTCGGATTGGCAAGTAGTTGGGGTGGCGGATCCGGAACTTACACGATTAAAGTAAAATTCACGAGTGGGAGCGAAGAGACGGTATCCAACATTGTGCCCACATCCAGTTCAATCAAGATTGGCGGCACTACGCTCAATAACACGATTGAAGTGCGGGAGACCGCTGTTGTGTTGGTGAGCGAATGGAGGATGGATGAGTGTTCCTGGGGAGGAATCAGTGGTGAAGTGGTCGACGCTACCGGTAATGGGAATAACGGTACGCCCCATGGAGGTGTTAATACCGGCGCGGGCCAAATCTGTAAAGGTGGTGTTTTCGATGGCAACGATGATTATGTAATCAGCAATCCGTATAATATTCCGACCGATGAGATATCGGTTTCGTTTTGGATGAAGACATCCGATAACACCAAAAGCGGCACCCCCGTTTCGTACGCCGCATCTTCCAGCGACAATGAGTTTCTCATCTATAATTATAAAAACTTCGCGATTTACCGGGGGAGTAAGAATATCAGTACCGGTGTTTCGGCCAACGACGGCAACTGGCATCATATTGTGGTTACCTGGCGTGGTTCCGACGGAGCTACTAAGCTGTATAAAGATGGAACGGTGGCTTTTTCCGGAACTTTGGCTCCGGGTACAACCATTACCTCGGGCGGTTCGCTGGTAATCGGGCAGGAACAGGATAAGATCGGTGGCGGATTCAGCACGGGGCAGGCATTCCTGGGATCGTTCGATGAACTGGCTGTATATGATCAGGCTCTGTCCCTATCCGAAGTTCAGACGATTTACAACAATCAGTTGGCGGAAAAAAATGCGGATGGTACAAACCGTTCGTGTTCCTCATGCGAACCGATGGCGATTTGGTATATGGATGAAGCCGCCTGGAACGGAACCAACGATGAGGTGGCGGACAGTTCCGGGAACGACAATCATGGTACCGGTAAAAACGGTGTTTCGACCATTGAGAATGGAAAGATCGGAAGGGCCGGTTCCTTTGACGGGACCGATGATTATGTAGCCATCGGTAAATCGCTGTTAAACAACCTTTCCGAGTTTACGCTTGCCGGGTGGATCCGGCCGCGCTCAGGGGGATCGCGAATAGGGTTCTTCGGTCAAAATAACGCCATCGAATTCGGATTCATTACAGGAACCGTCGTGAATGTCTGGACTTCAGGCGGCGGCAGCGCTTCGGCCAATTATACGAACGCCATGAATGAATGGCACCATGTTGCCGCTGTAGGAAACGGCGCTTCGCTGAAAATTTATATTGATGGTGTTTTAGCCGGCACCGGGGGGACTTCCACCACCAATTACGGCAGTTCCGGCTATACGGTTAATATCGGCGGCGGCGGTATCTGGGATGCTTCCGGGAATTTCTTTAAAGGCGATATTGACGAAGTGTACATGTACGACCGGGCCTTGTCGACCACGGAAATCCAGGATCTGTATAATTCGACACGTACCTGTTACACCTGCGGGGATGGATTGGCGGTCTTCTGGCAGATGGATGAATGTTATTGGGACGGGACTTCCGGTGAGGTGGCGGATAGTTCGGACGGCAATCTGAATGCCACCGCCCAGGGAGGGGCGGCCACCGATGACGCCAAACTTTGCAGGGGTGGTAGCTTTGACGGGGTCGACGATTATCTGAAGACGGACAATACCACTCTGTTCAGCGGCAAAACCGCCGTGAGCGTGGCCCTGTGGGCGAATTTCGATGGGACCGGGGATCAGATGCTTATTCAAAAAGCGGAAGATTCCAACGCTCAAAGTCCCGCTTTTAACCTGGATTATTCCGGCGGGAAATTGCGATTCAGCGTTTATTCAAGTGATACGGATTATTATAAGGAATACTACACCTGGAATCCTGCGACGGGAACGTGGTATCATATTGCCGCCGTATTTGCGAAAGATTCCACGGACAAGATTAAATTGTATGTTAACGGCAGCGAAGTAAACACAACCGGTGTTACAGCCGGGACATTTACCGGTATTCGCAATGTGAGTAATCCGCTTATTGTAGGCAAGTATCGCCCCAGCGATCCCCGCTGGTTTGGCGGTAAATTGGATGAGGTGCGGATTTACAGCGCCGCGATCACAGCCGGCGACATTCAAACGCTCATGAATGAGACACGAACCTGTACGGATTGCTCCGTGCCGGCGGCGGACCTGTCCTGGTATATGGATAAGTGCGAGTGGACCGGAGCGAACGACGAGGTGACGGATGCTTCGGGCAACGGAAATAACGGAACGGTAAACGGAGGAGCCAATACCGGTGACGGAAAAGTGTGTCGCAGTGGGATCCTGGATGGCAGTAATGATTATATAATCAAAAATCCCTTTAACATTCCGTCAGATAAATTATCGGTTTCGTTCTGGATGAAGACATCCGATAATACCAAAAGCGGCACCCCCATCTCTTATGCCGCAGCTACCAGCGACAACGAGTTCCTCATTTATAATTACAAGAATATAGCGATTTACCGTGGCGGTAAGAGTATCGGGACCGGCGTTTCGGCCAACGACGGTAACTGGCATCATATCGTGGTTACCTGGCGCGGTTCCGACGGTGCAACCAGGCTGTACAAGGATGGTTCGCAGGTCTTTTCCGGGATATTGGCTCCGGGTACTACAATTACTCAGGGAGGTTCGTTTATTGTCGGACAGGAACAGGATAATGTGGGCGGCGGCTTTAATGCAAACCAGGCCTTCCTGGGGGCAATCGATGAAGTACAGGTCTTTGACCAAATCCTGACACCCTACCATGTCCAGACCCTTTATACTCAAACCAGTCGCAACTGTACCGATTGCACCCCCGATCCGTTAGCTTCCTGGTATATGGATGAAGCCGCCTGGGACGGTACTTCCGAAGAAGTGGTTGACAGTTCCGGTAACGGGTACCACGGTACCGGCAAAGACGGAGCGAATACCACCGCTAACGGAAAAGTCGGCCGGGCCGGATCATTCGACGGCGTAAACGATTATGTTCAATTGCCGGCGGGAGCGGATATCGGAGGCTTGAACACGGCTTCCATGTTTATGTGGGTCAAATTGAACGAATTGAACAGGGAACAGATATTCTATGGCACCCTCACGCATCGCTTGGGACTGAAGCCGGATAATCACCTGGGGCAACAGTTTTCGATCTCAGGGAATACCCTGTATCCGACCGGATCGACCGCATTGACAACCGGAGTCTGGTATCATGTCGGATTTACTTATGATGGCACGCGGTTGCAACTTTGGTTAAACGGACAAGTGGACGCAAGCGTAAATGCCAGTGGCGCACTGGATGTCTCGGGGGCTACTCCCCGATTGGGGGAAAGAGGAGACGGCCTGAATTATTATAATGGATTAATCGACGAGGTATATCTCTATGACCGGGTGCTCACCGCTTCCGATATTCAAACCCTGATGAATAAGACCCATCCCTGCGCCGGTTGTACCGACACCACGGAGTTTACGGGATTCCCGCGTAAGAAGTGGGTTCTCTGGGGAGTTCCCGTGGATCCCAAACCGGATAATGATGTCTTTAGTGTCGTAGCGGATGATTTTGGCGGTGATTCGGCCAATGGTTTTAATTGGGATGCGGCCCGGTGGAACCACAGTCGCGGGCAGTACGATATGTACAGCCAGATGCCGAACACGTTTGACAAATTTGCCCCGGGGCTTGGATTCTGGCTGATCCAGGATGTTTTGGACAGCACCAACATAGATGTTACCGGAACCCGAAAGGTGGGCAACTTCAGCGTAGATCTCAAGGCTCCCCTGGCAGGAAATTCCTGGGGCAATAATATGCTGGCGGATCCTTACACACATGCCCTGGATTGGTCGGATTGCAGAGTGACCGACGGTACCGATACTTTGACGATTCAGCAGGCCGGAGCCCAGGGATGGATTAACAGTCATGCTTATATCTGGAATTATACCGATGAAGTATACGAGGTAATCAGCCCCAAGGAATCGAATCATACCGATACCTTGACGGTTTCGGAGGGCTTTTGGGTATTGACAATTGATAAGAATAAGGATCTGGACTTTATTTTCAGGGAATCCATAAGTATGCCGAAGCTCATTCCGCAACCGCCGCGTGTGTTTGTCAGCCGGTTTGGTGATGATATCCGACCGTTGAGACGCTTCGAAGAAGCCGGATTGAATGATTGGGCGGGTATACTGTATCTCTATACCAAGGATGGCGATTATGCCCTGATGGATAATCGTTTTGGAGTAAACACCAATGCCAATGACGGGTTCGACGGTGTCGATGCCGCCTGGTTCCCGCCTTCATCGGATGCGTATGGAGCCTTGTACTTCATCGCCGGTGACGGGAGTCAATTGGTCCATGATATTCGCGATCCCAACTGGACCGAAAAAACCTGGGACTTTTTCGTCAGCGATCATAACGTGAATGGTGATTGGGTTCTGCGTTGGCCGAACCTGTCCAGTATTCCCGGGAATATCCGTTTGAGCCTGGAATCTCCGGAGGGGACGGTTGTTGTGCCTGATTTACGGAATGAGATGTCTTACGAGTTTTCGCTCACCAGCGGGAGCGAGCAGGAATTCTTTTTGAAAGCGACAGTGGGCCCGGACAGTATAGCGGCGACTACCAATATCGGATTTGTTCAGAACCCCGGTGTTACCCAGGCCCTGGATTTATATCTGTTCCCCAGTGAATTATTAAGTGATTTACTGCTGTTTGTCGATGGTCAATTGGTTCCGGTAAAAATGGTGGACGGATTGTATAATGTTTACCGCGGTTCGATGGAAATGTTTGAAGGCGGCGAAAAAGAACTGGTAACGCACCTCACGGATACGGAATCCAATCTTGCCGTTGATACCACGTATTATAATTTTGTTCTTGTTGACGGTAGCGGGGGCACACTGTTGGCCCGCGCTCCGGACGGCCAGGCGGTTGTGTCGGTATCCGGGGCAACCCTTCCCAAGGGAAGTTGGATCGGTATCGGCAATCGCGCTCCGGAAAGCGTCGGCGCGAAAGATAATTTGCTTAGCGCGATCTATAGCATACAACCCACCGGTCTGAAATTACCGGAGGGAACCGAGTTGATATTCGTCGGCGTGGATCCATGGAAAATACCCGGGACCGTACAGGTCTTTCGTGAGACATCTACCGGATGGGTTGGCATGCCCACCTCCTTCGACCCGGTTGATGGAAACATAAGAGCGTTAATCACACAAAGCGGGAATTATACCCTTCGTCGTTCTCAATCCGGCGATGTCGGCAGCATGGTTCCCACTCAAACCGTGTTAATGGCCAATTATCCCAATCCCTTTAATGCCACAACAGTCATTCCCTACACGTTACAGGGACCGGCAATGGTATCGATCCAGGTTTATGACCTGTTGGGACGGGAAGTGATCAACCTGTTGCATAAATATCAGAATGCCGGGTATTATCGCTTACGCTGGGATGGAAAAGACCATAATGGGAAGCCCTTATCAAGTGGCGTCTATTTAGTTCGCTTCCAGGCGGACAGGTACCTGAAGACGCAGAAATTGATGTTGTTGAAATAGGGGAGAGGAAGAAATGCGAAAGACGACTTATATCATAGCGATTTTAATAACCCTGGTTATTTATTCGGCTTGTGAAAAAGACGCAATAAAAATTATAGGCGATCCTTCCGTGACCATGATCAGCTCCGGTACGGCGGAAGTTAAATGGGAAACCAACTTTCCCGCCAAAAGCCTTGTTCGGTATGGGTTGACCGAAAGATTGGAAAACAAGGCGGAAGATGAGGAAGAAAGACAATACCATAGCGTTACTATTACGGATTTGATCCCCGATACGGTTTATTATTATCGCGTTGAATCCTCCTCCTCTAATTTCGGTAAGGAGGCGAAAAGTCACGTGCAGGAATTTATTTCGACATATTCCGGATTGGGTAACGAATTATTTATTATTACGGAACCGGTACTGACTTTCGAAAATCCGACCAGCGTCACAATTCGTTGGGAAACCAATTTGCCAAGCCGTGGTGTTGTCTATTATGGTACCACCCCGACCCTTGGAGATTCGGTCCTGGGCGAACAGGAAAGTGACCACCATCTGGTTAAGTTGGAAGATTTGCTGCCTGATACGGTGTATTACTATGTCGTGGCCAATTATTCCGACTATTTCGATGGACAACCGGTTAGTGATACAAGTCAATTCACAACCGGGTTAAATGAACAGAATTACCTGGTACAGGGGTGGAATTATTATATCAAAAAGGAATATGCAAATGCGTTAACGGCATTTAATGCCGCCCTGCAATTGAATGATGCGTACGGAGGAGCTTATATTGGTCGTGGTTGGTATTATCTGAAAATTGGAAGCATGGATGATGCCTTATCGGATTTTAATACCGGATTGGAGTTGGACAATACGTTATTGATTGGATATATCGGCCGTTCGGTGTTATATCTGCAGCAGGAGTCGTACGCGGAAGCGATAGCCGATGCAATAGTGGTCATCGATGCCGATCCCGATTACGTGTTTTCTTACAATAGTGACATTGACCATGTTCTGGCGCGTTTAGTCCTGGCGCAGGCCTATTACGCCACCCAGGAATATACTTTAGCCCAGGAGCAGTGTGACGTGATTGAGCCGGCCAATGGATTGGACCCGCTTTTACCACAAACGTGGGTGGTGGATAATGTTACTTACGACTCATATCTCGAAGCCCTCCTGTCTCTGATTCAATACCTGGTTTCGAATAATGTAGGTAGTTAAAACAGTCAAGGGGAATATTTCAAAATATTCGACAGCGCTTCAAAACCATGTTTAATTATAGGTAAATAGTTAATGGAGGGCCGAGTAAGATGGGTAAAACAAAGGGTTTTACTTTGATTGAGCTTATCATGGTGATTGTTATTTTGGGAATATTGGCAGCCGTTGTAGTACCGAAGTTTTTCGATTTTACCGGCCAGGCCGAGGAATCAACCGAAACCGCGTTTTTAGGTAATTTCAAGGCGGGGATTAATCTATATGCTTCGGATCAGTTGATGACGATCGGAATCCGCAAATTTCCCTGTGCCCAATGGGCCGTATTTGATTCCGTTTTGGATGAAATTCCGGAAGACTGGGAATACACGCCGGCCGATGGGAGCACATATTTCGGGGTGTTAACACATACCCGCAAGAATAATTCGACGCGCACCTGGCGTTATTTTACCAGTAACGGTCGTACTGAGTACAGCATTCAGGATGCCGCCACGGTTCCGCCGCCGCCGCCGTTATCCGGTTCGGGAGGCCCGGATCAAACATGTAACTAGATTGCCAAGTAATGGTTATTTCCCGATTATCAAAACAGATTATTATAGAAATGCTGACGCGAGTCAATAAATAAAACCATGCCCAGGTTACCCAAACACATTGCCGATACACAAGGAACGGATTATGCCGAAAATCGGTAATGATTTATCATTGGGCCTAAAGGAATAAATAGGTCCCGGGATGATAGTCCGGGGAAAATAGATTATGGAGGGAAAAATGTGTAAACCGGAGAGGGAATATTCCCGAAAAATCGAAAAATATAACAAAAAACGTTTTATCCCGGGATTACTGGGTTTTGTATTGGTATTGAATATTTCTTTCGCCGCCGTTATTAACAGTGTTCAACGGGGTACTCTGACCAGCAGCGGGAATGGTGCGGTCACGGCCACAATTAATACTGTTGATTTGTCTAAGTCTTTTCTCATTTTCAATACGCGTCACAACAGTAACCGGCCTCCGGGTTCGATGATCCGCGGTCGAATTAAAGATGCGACAACGGTTGAATTCGTGCGGAATACCAATGAAACCAGCACGATGGTAATTCAATGGTACGTTGTGGAATTTACTTCGGGTGTTAAAGTTCAACGCGGCGCCGTCAATCAAACCAACAAGACGGTAAATGTATCAATTACACCGGTCTCCTCCTTAAACCAGGCCTTTGTCACGTGGAGTAAAACACCGGCAAGTGGGGATGGATCATGGAATTCCGACGACCCCATTGTTGGGGAGTTAACCAATACCGGTAATCTGCAGTTCCGGGCGAATGATTCCAATAATAACCACACCATCTGGTGGCAGGTAATTGAATTTACGAACGCCGCTGACATCAATGTGCAGAAGGGGTCCATTACATCCATGACCGGCTCCGTTAAACAGGTCACGGCGACCCTGAATCCCCCGGTGGATGTTAACAAAACATTCGTTTTGGTTGGCTATCGTACTTCCGGATCGGGTAGCGATATAGGAAAGCGGATGTTACGGGCCAGGTTGCAGAATTCAACCACGCTCGAAATAAAACGCGACATTTCCGGGAGCGGAGATGACATTACCGAGATTGTTTGGCAGGCGATTGAATTAAAGGACGGTTCCACCGTGCAACACGGTGAAAAGGAGCTTAAATCCAATCATTCTCAAAAAACGGTTTCCCTGACCAATGTTGATATTAACCGTTCAATCGCGTTTGCTTCCGTTCAATCCGTAGCCGGACAAAGTCTGGGAAGCACGAAGTATTCCGGCAACGACATCGTCGGAGTAGGATCATTTACATTAGCCCTGACGGCCAACCAATTAACACTGGAACGCAGCAATACTTTCAGTACCTCGAAAGTGGATTGGTTTGTCGTCGAATTCAATGCCGCCGGAAATACAGGGCAGACTTTTACCGAGATCACATCATCCTCAGGTTTAAACAATGTTACCGGAGAGTATTCCGTCTCATGGGGGGATTATGACAATAACGGTTATCCTGACCTCTGGGTAGGCAAAGAGGATAAACTTTATAAAAATAATGGGGACGGGACTTTTGCGTCAGGGATGTCCTTACATGCCAAAGATCGCGCCGGTCACTGGGGGGATTTTGATAATGACGGCGATTTGGATTTTTTTGCCACTCTTAACCCTCATTTCCATGTAAATAACGGTGACGGGACGTTTACCGAACAAAACAATAGTTCGGTTGGTTTTACCGGTGTGACCAATCTTGGTGATGCGGTATGGATGGATTATAACGAAGACGGCCTTTTGGACCTTTTTGCTCCCGACGGATCCCACGGGAACCACATGTTTAAAAATAATGGTGATGGTACTTTTACCAGTCAGGGCGCCAATCAGTTAGGACTGACACCCAGCAGCAACGGTGAGACGGTTGTTGCCGCCGATTACGACGGAGATGGACATACCGATATTCTGTACCGGCGAAACAAGGCCGTTTTATGGCACAGTAATGGCGATGGCACTTATACCAACGTAACCACTTCGGCCGGAATCGATTTAAACGGAACCAGCGGTGGTTACAACGGCACCGCCTTCGGCGATTATGACAATGATGGCGACCTGGATATTTATGGCGGGCAGAGCGGCAGCAATAAACTGTATCGGAATAACGGCGATGGCACTTTCACGGATGTTACATCCGCGGCCGGTGTCGGTGGGGGCTCTTTTATCACCAAAGGCGTAACCTGGGGCGATTTCGATAACGATGGTGATTTGGATCTCTACGTAGCCAATAAAAACGGCGCAAATAAATTATTCAGAAATAACGGGAACGGTACTTTTACGGATGTCGCTTCTTACTATGGATTGAATGATGCTTCCCAAAGTTATGGGGCCACCTGGGCTGATTTTGACCTGGACGGCGACCTGGATATTTTCGTGGCCAATAAATCGAACGCCAGCAAACTTTTCCGCAACGATTTAAATAACAACAATTACCTCCGGGTTAAAGTAACCGGTTTGGGAATCGGGAATTCACCAAAAGACGGGATCGGTAGTCGGGTGGAGTTGTGGGATCCGAACCAGAATAACTTATTGGCCGTCCGCGAAGTTATGAGCAATGAAGGTATGGGGTCGCAGCAACCGCACATGGTGCATTTCGGATTGGCCAGCGCCTGGGGCGGCGGAAGCGGCACCTATACGGTCAAGGTGAAATATCCCTCCGGTACGGAAGTGACCAAGGTAAACGTTGTACCCACATCGGCATCCCTGGTAATTGGAAGCACCACGGTGAACAATGCCATCGAAGTTATCGAAACCGGTACAACCGTCACGCCGTTTACGATCGCGACGGCCGACGCGGACCTGGATGACAGCCAAAATAAAAACACTTACGGGATCGCCTGGGGCGATTACAACCGGGACGGTTACCCGGATTTATATATCTCCGGCGTTGACAAATTGTTTAAAAACGACGGTGACGGCACTTTTTCTCCCGGTCCGGCCCTGACCGGAGGTACCACCTATTCAAGAGCCGCTCATTGGGGGGATTACGATAACGACGGGGATTTGGATTTCTTTGCCACCTGGAACATGAATTTCAGTAAAAACAACGGTAATAATTCGTTTACCCTGCAGAACAATACCGCGATCGGATTTACCCAAATTAACAATTTAGGCGACGGGGCTTTCCTGGATTACAACAATGACGGTTATCTGGATGTTTGGGCGCCGAACGGGAGTCCGCCCTATGGGTATATGTATTCCAACAACGGCGACGGCACTTTTACGGCCGTGGCCGGTTCCGGAATCGGTCTTACGGCCAACGTAAACGGAGAAACCACCATCCCCGTTGACTACAATGGTGATGGATACGTGGATATTCTTTATCGTGCCAATAATGTATTTCTATTCAAAAATAACGGCGACGGGACTTTCAGCAATGTGACTTCCACCGCCGGGATAAGTTTGACCGGTTATGACGGCGGTTATAACGGGACGGCCTTCGGTGATTACGATAATGACGGTGATCTGGATTTGTATGGCGGCCAAAACGGAAATAATAAACTCTATCGTAATAATGGTGACGGTACTTTCACGGACGTGACGGCTTCCGCGGGCGTTGCCGGGGGCTCTTCCAAGACGCACGGCGTCGCCTGGGGTGATTTTGATAATGACGGTGATCTTGATTTGTACGTCGCC
>JALUTR010000173.1 GCA_027021785.1 Fidelibacterota bacterium
GATATTGTTCGGCTACCGAACCGCTGGCGGTGCAATCAACAAAAACCGTGTAGCCGTCCTTCCCGGAAATCATTTCCTCCACAAAAGTTTTTATATCCATGACAACCGGAGAGCGCTCCAATCGGTCACGCCAATCGGAAAAAGGAATCCCGCCGGGGTCCAGGACCATCTTTTTGCTGTTGGCTATTCCGCGCAACACCAGGGTAACCCGGTCACCGGGGAGCGCTTCCATCTGGGACAACAATTCCCGGCCTACCAGCCCGGGGCCGATCATGTAAACATACAAGGTTTTCTTTCCCGGATGGAAAAACGTATCATGGAGAAGGCGGATCGCCCGGGGTTCATCTTTTTTGGCGATAATAATGGAAATATTGCGTTCCGACGATCCCTGGGCAATGGCAATGACGTTTACCCCGTGTTTTCCCAGACAATTAAACACTTTCCCGGCAATCCCCGGCGTATGCCGCATATTTTCACCCACTACCGCGACAATCGACAGGTCCGTTTCAACCAACACTTTATCGATCACGCCGGTTTTCATTTCCAGTTTGAATTCCTCTTCGATTACTTTCCGGGCCCGGTTGGCGGCGTGGGGTTCGACGGCGAAACAGATGGAATGTTCGGACGATCCCTGGGTAATCAGAATAATGTTAATATCATTCCGCGCCAGGGCCTGGAACAAGCGACCGGAAATACCGGCTACGCCGATCATGCCGCTCCCCTGGACCCGCAGAAAAGCAATTTGCTCGATCGAGGAGATACCCGTAACCGCCCGGTTGGTTTTCACCGGTTGATGGGCGATCGAAGTACCGGGACTGTCGGGATGAAACGTATTCCGAATCCGGATGGGGATTTTCTTTTTCATCGCCGGCTGCAGGGTGGGCGGGAAGATGACCTTCGCCCCGAAATGAGACATTTCCATCGCCTCTTCGTAGGTCATGGATTCAATGGGAAAGGCATCGTCGACAATCCGCGGATCGGCGGTCAGGACGCCGTCCACGTCGGTCCAGATTTCAATTTCATCCGCATCCAGGGCCGCCCCGACCAGCGATGCCGTATAATCCGAACCGCTGCGCCCCAAAGTGGTTGTTTCCCCTTCCACGGTCGACCCGATGAACCCGGTCACGATTTGGAGGGTTGGGTCTTTTGCAAAATAATTCCTGATTTTCATGTAAGAAGTTTCCAGGTCCACCTGCGCCAGTCCAAACCGGCTATCGGTGATAATAACTTCCCGGGCGTCCAGGTATCCCGCTTCGGTTCCCGAAGCAACCAGGCTTTTACTGATAATAAACGCCGACAGGCGTTCGCCGAAACTTAAAACCACATCCCGGGTCCGGGAGGTTACTTCCCGTACCAGGTACACCCCCTGGACAATATCTTCCAGTTCCTGCATCCACCGGTTTACCGTGTTCAAAACTTCTTCCCGTTGGTCGGAGGGAATGAGTTCCCGAACGCACATCCGGTGCCGTTGACTTAACTCTTCCAACCGGACAGTATAAGCGCCGTTTCCCCTGGCGGCCTCGGTACTTAAATTGATCAGTTGATCGGTGACACCGCCAAAAGCCGATACGATCACCGCACGGGCATCGTCTTCCTCAAGCGAAGCCCGAATGATTTTTAAAACGTTTCGGATCCGTTCCGGGGTCTTTATCGAAGACCCGCCAAACTTTAATACCTTCATGTTTTACAAACACCTGTAATCAAAATCAAAAATACTGAAAGGATTCCCACCGGTTTTGGTGTTTTATCCCTTCAAAACCAGTCAATAAAAATACACATTTAGACCGGTATGTGCCTATAAAACAAAGGCCGATAAAAAATATTTACACCGGGGGGAGGATTTTTGATGTTGGATGTTGGATTTTTGAAATTTGAAACATGAAGGGAGGGATTCTTGTTTCATTGTTTCGTTGTTATGATGGGAAGGGGATTTGATATCCCAACCGGACCGCTCCCCGGGGGGAAATTATCCTTCGTGTTCTTGTACGTGCTTTGGTGTTTAAAGTTGAAAGATTGTGATTAGACCCCTTCAGGGTCCCGGTATATGTTAATTCTTTACCCACCGGTTTCACCGGCGGCTATTTTTGTTAATCCCTTTCAGGGATTTTTTGCTTTGGATTCCGGCCTCGAATGGTGCGGGGTTCGGTTTTCGGTGACGACGCCGGTATCGGTATTCGGCTAGCGGGGGTTTTTGTTAGCGCCTGGGAGATGTTGGATTTTTGATTGTTTGTGGTTGGATTTAAGAAACGTAAAACGTGAAACGTGAAAATGGGGTTCAATATATCTTGGGGATCGGAGGTTACCAGGGATCAGGGAGCGGGGGATGTTGGATTATTGATGTTAGATTTTAGATGATAGATGTTGGATTTGAGAAACATGAAATCCGCCGGTCGGCGGGTGAAAAGTTTCGAATTCCAATGCCTTCGATTTAATTTCCTTCGTGACCTTGGTGTGTTGAAAGATCGATTTCACCGGCCCCGAAAGCTGCGGGGTCCGTGTTTGGCCCCTTTCGGGATGCGAAACGCGATGCGTGA
>JALUTR010000174.1 GCA_027021785.1 Fidelibacterota bacterium
CAATATCCAAGCAATCAGGTTAAATCCCTCCTTCGTGGGCGCCGACAGTACTTGTTCTCCGTAGCGCGCAACGAAGACATCCAATATTTGAGCTTTGGACAACCCTTTTTTCATCAATTCTTTCGCTTCCCTGGTCAGTTTCGCGGAGGTTCCGCACGACATCGATCCTTCGCACGCCGCGACGGTCATGTTGCACTCGCAAGTACAAATCAGACTGGTCTTGATATCGCTCAAAGAAGTTGCGGCCTGGGCGAACAGGAAGGCATTAAGGACTAAAACCAGTGACAATAATTTTTTTATTTGAATCAACATCTCAGGCAAATTCCGTTTCTTGGTTAAGTTTCAAAACCCGTTTTCGTTGCGGACCCTCCACACGCGCTTTTATTCTACTCGGTCCCACCGCAATTAATGTTCCTATGACCATAACAATCCCCCCAATCCATATCCACGCGATCAGAGGATTAACCAGGACTTTCAAACTGGCTCGATTTTCTTCGTCCCAACTGGCAAATATTATATAGAGATCTTCCTTTAAGGTTTGCCGAATGGCTACTTCCGAAACCGGTTCCTGATTCCGGAACAGTTGCTTGGAAGGAAACATTGTCGGAAGGGTTTTATTCGACTTCTTCACCTGAATTTCCGCCGCAACGATCCCGGCATGGTTGGTTGACTGGTCAACCAAGCCCTTATACTTCAGCGTATAATCTTTTATTTGCAGGGAATCGCCCGGACTGAGCACAGCCTCCTTTTCGCTCTGGAAAGCGCTTGAACCTGTGATTCCGACAAATATCATGATGACCCCGATATGGACGATATACCCTCCATACCGCCGTTTGTTCAACATTGTCAGGTTCCAAACAGCCCGTAAATACCCGGTGTTCGTGATTCGGGCCCGCGCTTTGGCGCCGCGATAAAATTCCATAACGACGGTCGTCAGAACGAATAATGACAATGAGAAGGACATGATGGAATAAAATGAACGCATCCCGCCGACATAGAGCGCTAACGCGAAGACTGCTCCCAGACTAACCGGCAATACGAAACTGCGTCGCAGGTTACGTTTGGAAGCTTTGCGCCAACCGATTAAGGGACAAATCCCCGTTAACGCCAGCAGAATCAATCCCATGGGAATATTTACCTGGTTATAAAAAGGTGGCCCCACCGTGATTTTTACCCCCCTGACAGCCTCCGAAATAAAGGGGAAAATGGTTCCCCAGAACACGGCGAAAGCAATACTGACCAGGATTAAATTATTGAAAAAGAAACTGGATTCACGTGACAAAAAAGCATCCAGTTCGTACTCACTTTTCAGCAGAGGCAGTCGTTTAATCAGCAATCCCACTGAAAAAACAATTATGATGACCAGGAACAACAGGAACAAGGGTCCCAGATTTGAAACGCCGAAGGAATGCACCGAACTGATGATGCCGCTGCGGGTTATGAAAGTTCCGAATATCGTTAAAGTAAAGGTAAGAATAATAAGAACGATGTTCCAGACCTTAAGCATACCCCGCCGTTCCTGGATCATGATCGAGTGCAGGTAGGCGGTTGCCGTTAACCAGGGCATAAGTGACGCATTTTCCACGGGGTCCCAGGCCCAGTAGCCACCCCAGCCCAGTTCAACGTAAGCCCACTTGGCGCCGAAAAGGTTTCCCAGGGTAAGAAACAACCAGGAAAAAATAGTCCAGCGTCGTGTTGTGCGGATCCACTGGGCATCGATCCGCTTGCGCAGCAAGGCCGCGATCGCAAAAGCGAAAGGCACCGTGAACCCCACATATCCCAGGAACAACGTCGGCGGATGCATAACCATTCCCGGGTTCTGCAACATGGGGTTCAAACCGTTCCCGTCGGCAACCGGTCTCGGCAAGAGTTCAAAAGGATTGGTGGCATATACAAGCAATCCGAAGAAAAAGAAGGTTGTTGTCAATAATATCCCGATTACATAGGGCATCAGGTCACGATTCTTATTGCGGTTCTGCCAGACGACGATTGCCGTAAAAAGAGTAAGCAACCAAACCCAGAACAACAGGGAACCGGATTGGCCGGCCCAAACCGCCGAAATAGTGTAAAACAACGGCAACGTGCGATTCGAATAGGACGCCACATATTTAATCGAAAAATCACGCGTGACAAATGCATATATCAGAAACGCGAGTAGGATGGTAGATAATACCAGCAAGGATACCGCGGACCGAGAGGCACTGGCGAACATTTCCTTTTTACGCCAACTACTTGACGTAAACGCAGACCAGGCACCGTATCCCGCAAGAATAAAAGCGAAGACCATCAGGTTATTTGCTATGTACAACACTTGTAACTCCTAAATTGATTATGACCGGTAAACCGAGGGTGATTTTGATCCCGGTTAATTAATGTAAATCCATTAATCGACTTACACCTGAAAAGAAATCAGGAAGCAATATTAAATGCGAAGAGGGGTCAAATGACCCTTCGGGGATTCCAGGGAAGGATCGGAAAGACAGCTTGCAACGAACATGGTTGTGATTTGAACTTTCTCAACGAATACGGGTGCCATATCGGTCAGGAATCCCGGTTGGTTGTATTTCGTAAACGGCGCGGAAACCAATGGCAATATTAATGTTTTGCTCCCTTCCGTCAAGTTCATAAAACATTCATCGGAAACATCCTTCACGCATTGGTGCTCACCAACATCATGACAGCATGTTGACTCACAGGTGTTTTTTTCGAGAAGAAAAGGCGCTGCGGTAACAGTAACGAAGAATATAATCGAAATGATGGATATGGCCTTCTCAAACATGGTTAGCCTATTTTACGAACGAATTCGGGAAAGTTCCAACGGAAGAAATAATTCTATCCGGACCGGAACGACCCATTCACTTCACCAGTTTTACAAGCTGTTTAAACCGCTCGCCCGCGGCATTTTGCTGCAACTCAAACAACACCGTTTCCACACTGGTCACGCTTCCCCCGGCCAACAAAATACGATCCAATCCGATCTCTTTATTAAATTCCGTCCGGGAAGAAACGGCATCCGCCACGACCTCGATATGATAACCTTTTTCCAGCAAATCAACAGCCGTCTGGTAAACGCAAACGTGGGTCTCAATTCCGGCCAGTAATATTCCGTGGACATGCAATTCCTCCAACCTGTGATTGAATTCTTCATTCCGGGCGCAACTGAACGCGCTTTTCGCGATCGGTTTCATATCCGTCAACAATTCGCTTATTTCGGGAATCGTCGGGCCAAGTTTCCCGGGGACCTGTTCCATCCAGATAATCGGCAGACCTATTAATTTGGCGCCCTGTATCAAAATCCGAATGTTTTTAAACAAGTTATCCTTATCGTGCATTAGCCGGGCCAATTTGCCCTGGACGTCGACAATCACTAAAGCGGTATGTTCCTTTTCAAGCATGTTTACTCCTGATTCTTTAAATTTATCCGGTATACCGAAGTCCAATTTTCAATTCTTTGACCCGTCCTGACGATTTCGATCCTCACCATTTCATACATATCCTTCACTGTTAATCCGCGGATGATGGAACGCTTAACTTCCGGTTTTAACTTTTTATAAATCAGACTGATATGCGGCTCAAACCGGTACGGAAACGCCCCGGAAAGGGAGGTACTCAACCGTTGATACAACGTCTCCAGGGGGAAATTCATTTTCAGCTCGATAAATACCGTTTTCCAGATAATATCCGCATAATGAAGACGAGACGCCTCCACCCGGAAACCGGCCATTCCCAGGGCGGCCGCTTCCACGATCGGAACCAGAATGTCCAGTGGTTTGGTAACCCGGCCATAAAGCGTACAGTGCGGCGCAAAGACCGGGGAATCGTACTCCTCACTCAACGATTGAATAATATTCGCAAGATAGGCCCGGTCCTCCGGGGAGGGGGTTAACCAGATTGAATAAATATCCGCCGGTTCCTTAATCATCTATAATTCCGCGAATCTTATCGATTTTTCGTTCCAGTTCGCGCAATTTCGCTTTCATCGACCGGGTTTCGGACGATTTCTTTTCCCCTCGTGATTTTATTTTCCGCATTGCGTCCGCGATGTATTTTTCATTCAACGGATCCTCCACCAGACGTTGATCCAGGAGGGGCAGGTGCTCCTCTTTTCCATAACGGCCCAACTGCCGGATACAGTTCCGGCGAACTTCCCAGTCAGGGTCGCTTAAATAGTCAGTGAATATGTTCAGTACCTCCGGATAGTCGCCCATGTAATTCCCCAGGGCGCTGAACACCGCGGGACGGCTGTCATAGGTCGCGTGTCCGTACTTTGCCAGGTCCAAAAGCCGATTATAGTGCTCCTTCGACCGGGCATCCCCCAAATAGGAAACGGCTGTTTTACGAATCCGGTCCCCATGGGAATCCTGCGAGAGAGCCCAGGTCAATTGTTCCTCCATAGCCGTCGAATCCACTTTCGATAAAGACCGTAAAGCATCCGCGAGGAGGTAATCCTTATCCGAAGTACGAAGAATATTGACCAGGAAATCTTTCACTTTCCCGCCGTCATAATTACTCAAAGCGCGGACACACGCTCGTTTCACGCGGTTATCCTGTCCTTCCGAAACCGCCATAAGTTTTTTTGCGATCGTTTTGGGTTTCAACCGGCCCAACGCGTCAGCCGCTTCAACCTTGACACCCCAGAATTCGTCCGCAGCAATCGTGTTCAACAGCGCTTCGATGATTTTTCGCCGACCGCTACCCTTACTCATTTCGCGGATCGCCCATATTCGATCGACGATGTGGGGAGCGTGCCGCAACTGATAGATCAATTCCCGATCCGTTTTCATGAAAGTCAGCCGGGCGGGAATGATTTTCCCTTCATCAAAAATAACCATCCGGGGAACCCGTTCACTGGGAATCGTGATAACCGTTTCCCGGCCATCCAGCCACACCGTTTTTCTTGTTACTTCACCCTGATCCACTAAAATGGTAACGGGCGTTCTAAACCATTTATCAGCAACGGAATCCTGTGTCTGCGTCACCGTGAGGGTGACCGTTTTGGTTCTGCGGTTATATTTTGATTCGACGTTGAACTCCGGCAAACCACCGTTGTAAACCCATTGATCGAAAAACCAGTAAAGGTTTTGTCCGGTTGTTTCCTCGATCGCCTTTTTAAGGTCTTGAGTTTCCACATTCCTGAAGGCGTTCGTTTTCGTATAGTACCTTATTGCCTTCCAAAACGGCTCTTCTCCCAGAATTTGTCGCAACATATTGAGCAGGACACTGCCCTTGGCGTAAATATTGGCGTCGAATAATTCCATGGAATCATCGTAATAAAACTGTACCATCGGCCTGCGCCGGGAGCGATCCGCCCGAGTTACCCCCCGCATCTGTTGAAGCCGCACATATTCCGCTTCGTCCGTGCCCTTGTCATGTTCAAACCATAGGTAGGTCAGAAAAGTGGCAAAGCCTTCATTCAACCAGGCATTCGCCCAATTTCGGGTGGTCAACAAATCACCGTACCATTGATGAGCGAGTTCATGGGCAACTAAACCGACACTCGAATGGTCCGGTTGCGCCCGCGCGGTGTGCATGGTGCGATCGGACTGGTGGGTAAGGGTTATGTTTTCCATCCCGCTGTACATGAAGTCCTCGATGATAACCTGGTCGTATTTTTCATACGGATACTCAAACCCGGTAATCCGGTTGAAAAAGGTCAATATGTCGGGTGTTCGCCCGAAGGAACGGAAGGCGTCCTCGGACGTGTGTTCGGGATAGACCCAGTAACGAATCGGTAACGCGCGATAATGATCCGCCACCATCTGATATTCGCCAACGGCGAAAGAAATCAAATAGGTAGACATGGGGAAGTTTTCGCGCCAATGAAAAGTGCGGGTGTCGCCATTGTCTTTTTCATGAAACAACTCACCGTTGGATATGGCAACAAACGGTTTGGGAACCGTAATAACGCATTCAAAGGTTGTTTTATCATTGGGATAATCGTACAACGGCACCCAGTAATGGTTATCCATATCTTCCCCCTGGGTCCAGGCCTGAAAATGTTTATTGGGGTACGCCGAGTCCGGCCGGATAAAATAGAGCCCGCGGCGGGGTGAAGCCGAATAATTGATCGTTACGTTCAGGGTGTCGGTAAAACCATACGCCCGGTCCAATTCAATCCACAATTTATCGTCAAGTTGATCGTATCGCAAAAATTGCGAACCTGATGAAACGGATTTCACATCCATATCGGCGGCATCAAATACTATTGTCCGTAAAGCGACCGAGAGAGGACTTAAAACATGGGTCACTTCACCCGACACCGTTTTATCCGTCAGATCGATCTTGATATCGATCCTGGTATGCAGCACATCATAGTCCCGGTCAGGAGTCGGGTGAAACGGTTTATTTGGTTGTCCGTAAAGAAAAAACAGGCTGAAACACAACCAGATTCCTCTCATATCTATCCTTTCAATATGATCGTGCAACTTACATCCTTACTTACGGACACACAATATTTAATTGATCGTGCTTTCGATGTTAAACAAGAGGCATCGTACGTTCGTTATTCACCATGGAAACCCGAAGGAAATTAAATTGCAAGCTTTGGTATTCGGGACCAATCGTCAGCCCCCAATAAAAACCCTTCGTGTTCGTGGTCATCATAAACCCGAATCCAAAAATACGACCTTAAACGTGCGGGAGCGCCAGCAGGCTTTTTTACTTGCGCTCTTAAAAGGATAAACCATATATTAAGATAATATCATCCGCTTATGTTCAATAGACTCATAAAGAATAAAGAACATTGAAACAGCTTAACACTCAACTTGGATCGGTCCATTGTCACATTCACAAATTTTACCCGTCTCTTCCGACCATACCCCCTTTTGGTTGCCTTTCAAAAAAATCGGACAGAGATAAATGGACCCTGTAAATGAACGTGACATTTGAAAGATCCAGATGTCGCCAACCAAATGTCTCGCCTGTCATAACCGGGACCCGATCCCGTGTTATGTCAGGAATTGATTGTGTTGAGTGTCTCCCTTCGGAAATTGCCCGGCAGCGATCGTCACTACAGGAACATGATCATGAGCCGCTACCCAATGCCAGAGCGGGGGATATCCCCAGGAATACTGTTTATCCCGCTATGGGGATACGAAACGTTTATTGCCTTATAGGAATAAACCACTGGCAAACATGGATAGGGGTTTCCCGATCGAAGTTATACCACCACACCCCTTTTCCTGCCGGGCAAATTTCCCCCAATTATTGAGAATGATTATCAATTAATCTTGACTGGTTCATTATGGATGTCGTACCTTCGAGGATATTTAAGACTTAACAGGCTTTAATTATGCTATACTCCAAATCGGCCGAATATGCCATCCAGGCAATGATCTACCTGGCGGAAACCAATTCTCCTGAGCCGGTAATGATCAGTCAAATCGCCAAAGCGTACAATATCCCCCAGCAATTTCTCGCGAAAATCGCCCAAACATTGGTAAAACACCGTTTGCTGGTCGCCATACGCGGGCGGAACGGCGGTGTTAAATTAGCCCGTCCGGCAAATGAAATCTATCTTAACCAAATTGTTTATGCCGTCGACGGCCCGCCTCCCGAACAAGAACAATGCGTTATCGGTTTGGATTATTGTTCCGATACCGCCCCGTGCCCGCTCCACCACCGCTGGAAAATCATTCGCGAGGACATTCGCGAAATGTTGGTAGCCGAAGACCTCGCGGATTTGGCCCTGAGGGTGCTGGAAAAACGTAAAATTATGAATGAACCGTAATCCCGAATGCTTGTAAAAACCCCTCCGACCAGGGGTTTTCCATTTTCACAGAGCGCCCTTGGTTGTTCCAGGTGTAAATATTTATCGATGTCTAACGATGGACACCCGCCGTTATGAAGCGCCGGGAGAATAGTGACCGGGAGGGATGATTTGTCTGGTACTATGTAACTTAATAAATACGTTTCTTATTAAAGACTCACTTCCCGATTATTTCGAACAATACCCCCACAACAAGTATAATTAAAATCACCACATGCACCCAATATCTTTTGCTTATTGTCAGAATGAGTAACATCAATATGAAGATGATATTAACACCAAGAACACTGATAATATCCAATTTGTTTAATTGAGGGTACAGTTTAAAGTAATTTATTATTAACGATAGAATCACGACGGAACTCATTAACCCCCAGAAGTACCTGTGATTTTTAAAATAATACTCCCTCAGGTCAATTCCATTTTTTTCGATTACATCCGGCAACGCTGTTGAGACCAATAAAAATATTAAAAATAAAAGATGCCCGTATGCGATGAAAAAATATATATTTATCCAATCCGTACTACTTTGAAAAGATGATAAGTCCCACCAGTTTTTTAAAATAATTAAAAACAAGTACCATGCCGCCAATAGCGGTAACCAATGCCATTTTACGTTTTTTCTGTACCTGGTAAGTCTATGAAAACTAAAGAATAAATCGGTTAACATTAGTCCATACACGATAGTAAACAGTGTAATTACGATATCATACTTCGACATAACTTGTCACTCAGGGTGAATCTTATTGAAATAATTTTCACAAATCGCATTCCCAGGGAAAGTGTAATTTTTTCACAGGCGTAGCAAATGGAAAATAACTCGCCTGATAACTTGTTTTACAGAACTTTTTAACCCGGAATATCGGACACCTCTCAGGAGGAATAACCATACCGGGCGTGTCCGAAGAACTACGGGAATGGTCGGATCATACCGCGGGATTTCGCATCGCTCTCAGCCAGCGGATTGGCTCTTGGCTCTTGGTTCTCGGTTCTCGGTTCTTTCCGCCAGGCGGATCGACCCTGGCTCAACGCCCGAAACCATGCCGGCGGACATATTCCCTAGCCTGATAGGACAGATCCCGGATTTCCCTCCGTCCCTGCTTGTATTCTTCCACTTCCGTCATGATCTGTTCCCAATGGGCGGGATGCTTACGTTGGTAATCCTCAACCGTCATCCTTCCATGTAGCCATGTCAAATTCATTGGAAAATCGTGGGGATGAAAGATGACAAAGAAAAAGTGCCAGATCAAGATTGCCAAGGACGCCAACCAGGCTTCGTAATAATGAATTGTTTCGGAAACTTTAATCAACCACGGCGGTGAATATTGACTGAAATAAGTCGGAAACCATAGCACGAAACCCGTGGCCACCATAATGAAGGTTCCCCAGATAAGGGCCCAATATTCGACTTTTTCCGCGTAATCAAAGCGGGGGAAACGCGGTTTTGGGGCGGTCGGCCGGAAACACGATTTCATCTGTTGCCAAAAATCAACCAGGTCTTTTTTACCGGGGACCATGGCCCGCAGCATTTGCCGGCCGCGTTTGGTGGCAATGTTTTGAACGATATGCCACACCGAGAGACCGATTAAAAGAACCGCCGCAACGCGATGCACGATGCTTCGGACGGGTTCGGTCAATCCCATCTGGGTGAGGGATTTTGCCCAGAAAGCCGCTTGAAACTTTAACGCGAACCCGGTCACCACCAGCGTGAAAAAGGCAATAATCAGAATCCAATGCTGGAAGACCTCGGCCTTCGTATAGCGTTGAATATAATCGCAGGACTTCTCCCGTCGGTGTTTTTTGACGATCTGGCTGATGATGATGATTCCATTATGAATGATCATCCCCCCAATCACGACGAGGATCAGGATTATATAAACCATCTTTACATAATATTCCACCGGTTTCTCCGCCAATATCACGGATTGGTGGGTGTACGAACGCGCGAACGCCGCCGTGGCGTCGATGTGACATTTGGAACAGGTTTTTTGAAGATTATCAGGATTGATAGACGCATCCTTGTCACTGGCCGGCAGGATTTCATGGGCATTGTGACAATCATAACAGGTCGCCGCTTTGGTATCCCCTTTTAGTACCGCCAGGCCATGATAGCTATCCTGGTAACTGGAAACCTTGCCATAGGAAAGACCGTACTTTTGTACGATTCGTTCGTCGGTATGACAACGGGCGCAGGTGTGTTCGGCCACGCTACGTTTGGATACGGGCGAATTGGGATCCGACGGCACCAATATCTCATGTTCGCCGTGACAATCCACACATGCCGGCGCCTCCCTTTCCCCCCGCTGCAATGCCTTCCAGTGGATGCTCCGCGAATAGGCCTTGAATATTTTCTTGTGACATTTCCCGCAGGTCTTCGCGATATTGGCATGACTGATCGTAGAGGTCGGACTGGAGCTCATCTGGATATTGTGGACGCCGTGGCAATCATTACAGGTGGCGGCCATCAGGTCTTTGCCGCTCTTCAATTCCTTGGCATGGTAACTCTTTGAAAAGAGTTCCACCGGACGAAGATTGGGAATATTGTATTTTTCAACCAGTTCCTTTTTCGCGTGACAAGTCCCGCAGGTTTCGGCCAAATTTAAAGGATATACCAGTGAACGGGGATCGTCCGACGGTAAAATATTGTGACTCCCGTGGCAATCATAGCAATAGGCCGCCCCCGTATCAGCGCCCTCCCTGTACAGCGACAGGCCATGAATGCTTTCGTGATAGATCAAATCAACATCTTCATGACAGCCGCCACAGGACTCGTCGATATCACTGTAACCGGTTTGAAAACCGTCTTCATGCGTTTCGCCTGATTCCGCAACTCCGATGTGGCAATCAGTACAATCCAAATCCTCGTGAACCGAACTTTCCAGGTTCACCTCATCATGGCAATCCTGGCAATCGGAATCGTCCAGTTCGGCGGCGAACGCGAAATAAAAGACAAAAAAGAAGCTGAATAATATTTTCATTGCAATCGGCCCACGTTCACCGAAACTCTCTATTCTGGTGGTGGATTTGTCCATCATACTGTAACCTCTTGCGAACAATCCGGGTTAGACATGCATGAGATGTTTCAACCGGGGGTTTTCATTACTGATCCGGGAGTGCTCTCTTTTTCCCCCCGGGCGGCAGTATTTTAAGCAAGACCGCTAATATGACAAACGGCACTATTAACAGAATAATAGCCGTCACCAATCCTTCCAATCCGCCCATTTCCATTTTGTACGTGGTCAATCCGCGAAAACTTTTGGAAAACATCTGCCCGCCGATTACTACGTTCCACCGGGTTGTGAATATGCCTACCTGGATCAGTATCGCGGAGACGAAATAGAGGAGCTTACGCAGTTCCGTATTCAACTTGAAAATCTTTATAATGATCAGGATTCCCAGCGGCAGCAACATTCCGACCAGGATCTGAACAACGAAAAAACTGACGAATATCTTGTTTAACAACAATTTGGATAAAATTGTGATCGATTCTTCGCTTTCATACAAGCGGTGAATGAAGTCCAACACCTCGAGCGAAAAATCAACAATAACCGCGTACAACAGGAAAGACGCTATTTTATCCACGCATTTCATGTCGATTTTTTCGCCTTT
>JALUTR010000175.1 GCA_027021785.1 Fidelibacterota bacterium
CCGCCACGGGAACCCGTCTTACCCATACGCTGGCCCTGGAATTGCGTCGCCGCAAGGGGCGCTATGGCATAGCTTCGGCCTGTATCGGCGGGGGACAGGGAACCGCCGTCCTGATAGAGTCCGTTTAATGTTTCGGAACAAAACATATTATGATCCTTATTTCCCGGGAACCGGAAAGGAGTCGGCGAAATGAGGTATTGCAACTTCAACTCAAGGCGCGCGGAATACCGCGTGCCGGGGGAAAGAAAAAAATGATCGACATCCAGGCTTACCAAATGACCGCCCTCCGGGAACCTTTTGAACGGGTGGTGTATCCCTTACCCCAACTTGCCGAAGGGGAAGCGTTAATCGAGATCGCCGGCTGCGGATTGTGCCACACCGACATCAGTTTCTGGCACCACGGGGTCCCGGTCCGCCATGAACTGCCCCTTACGCTGGGACACGAAATCAGCGGCACCGTTCTTGACGGTCCTTCCCAATGGCTGGGAAAACCGGTGGTTGTCCCGGCCGTGCTCCCCTGCGGTGAATGCGATCTTTGCCGGCGGGGACGGAGCAATATTTGTCAAAACCAGCAAATGCCCGGCAACGATTTTCACGGCGGATTTGCCAGTCACGTGGTTGTCCCGGCCCGGTTTTTGTGCGAGGTCCCCGAATCAGTCTTTTACCGTTACAAACTGGCTGAACTGGCAGTCGTGGCCGACGCCATTTCCACTTCGTACCAGGCCGTAAAGAAAAGCGGCCTGGAAGACGGCGATTTGGCGATTGTTATCGGCGTTGGGGGTGTTGGAATTTATGCCGCCCAACTGGCGCGGATACTTGGGGCGACCGTTCTGGCGATTGATGTTTCCGCCAAGCGCTTATCCGGCCTGGCAAGGATCGAAATCGCCAACCGGATAAATTCCACCGGAAAAACAGTGACGGAAATCAAATCCGAAGTAAAGGCGCTCTGCAAAGACCTCCGGGCACAGCAACAGGGATGGAAAATCTTCGAAATGTCAGGCACCCGGGCGGGACAGGAATTGGCTTACGCCCTGCTGGGCGTCGCCGGGACGCTCTCCGTCGTGGGCTTTACCATGGAAAAGCTGGAAATTCGCCTCAGCAACCTGATGGCTTTCGATGCGCAGATCATCGGCACCTGGGGCTGCCGCGCGGAGCTGTATCCGGAAGTTATGAATTTGATTGCCGCCGGGAAGCTGGTCATAAAACCGTATATCGAAACCTTTCCCCTGTCGCAGATTAACCGGGTATTCCGGGATGTCCTGGTAAACAAACTGGAGAAACGCGCCATTCTTATCCCCGATTTCGGAGAAAACAAAAATTGAGTTCACTCCGACAAGGGGTTCTTGTCCGCCCGGCCGCCGGATCGGATGCAACGTCCCCTCCTGCTTGTCCCGATGAAGTCGCGGATAATAGGCGAGGACCACAGGTGTGGTATGATAAAACGATTACATCCTTTGATCAACTGAATATCAATCGGGGAAATAAAACGGTGAACTTGTTTCCACACCTTTGAGCCATGAATCATTCCATCACCAACAGACCAAAACAAAAGCGAATCCGAAAGGTCCTCATGAATAACCCCACTCCCCGGGAGCACAAATTATGGCAACGTTTCATCTGAATTGACAGTATTTGAAGAGAAAAAAAGGATGAAATCAGATATTATTACCACCCCCTACCCCCTCCTATTACAGGAGGGGGGCTTAGAGAATTCGGATTGCCATATTGGGAGGGGCATTTTTTATACCCAATATCCGATTCTTCTTCGCCTTCATGTTTTTTCGGTAAGCGGAATTGTTCAATCAGGATTGAAAAATACAATATTGTTATTAACCCATGTTTCTCATATCCCGATAGTCGTATTTCCACTTATTATCCGTCGAATAGCAGGAATAATGAAAGGTTTGTCTTTTTAACGACAATACAAAAGGATATTGTTCGCGAACAACCAACAAAACATTTAACCATTTCGGAGGCGCATCATGCTCATCAGCCATAACCTTGTGGAAACCGATTTTTCGGAGATTATATACGAATTGCGGCCTTGTCTGGACAACAACGGACAACCGGTGGAAGGACTTTACAATGCCTGGATATTCTTAAACAACCCCCGGCAATACAACTCGTATACCACCGCCGCCGTCAAGGAAATCATCCTG
>JALUTR010000176.1 GCA_027021785.1 Fidelibacterota bacterium
CAATGATGAACTGACAAGCTACCACCCGACAAATAAGAACGAATTAAGAAGTTGCCGTATAGGTGGCTGACCCGAATCTGTAATACCGAAAGCCACAAATACACAGGGTATTTAAAAACAACACAACCTATTTTCACAGAGGAGATTGTTTCCGTTAACTGATTTCCATCCCCATTTTTGGTATGGAATTACATTTCCAATTCCGTCACCACTTTATTCCGCCCTTTCTCTTTTGCCTTGTACATGGCATCGTCCACGCGTTTTAATAAAATATTTGTCGTATCTTTATCTTTCCGGAACTGCACAACACCGAAACTGCAGGTGATTTTACCAACCTCTCCAAAATTGTATTCTTCAATGGCTTTCCTCAACCTTTCAGCATGCAATCGCGCTCCTTCAAGATCCGTTTCAATCGATAGTATCATGAATTCCTCACCACCAATCCTGGCAAACATATCGGAATCACGATTTAATTGTTTGACGAGCTTCGCCAAATTCATCAATACCCGATCACCGGCCAAATGTCCATGGGTGTCGTTCACCTTCTTAAAATGGTCAATGTCAAACATAATCAGGGAAAAAGGTCGCTGATAGCGGCCGGCACGGTGAACTTCAGCCTCCAGGATATCACTGAAAATCTGACGGTTATATATCTGTGTCAGGGCATCCGTCGCCGCCAGTTTGGCATGCAGATTACTGACAACCTGAATCTTGCCGATCAAAAATCCGAAAATCATACCGGTCAGAACAGGTAAAAAATACATGGATATTCCCAACTCAATACGCAGGAAATATTTCATCTGGATTGTATACAACAGCCCGATGATCACTGCCATCAGCACAACGTACTTCGCGTAGACAAATATATTTTCGCGGGATATGGAAGCCTTTACCGGATTGGTAATCGGAGAAATATTATTCATGGATTATTCCTTTATTACCCGTTTCCAAATTCCTGATTGAATAGCCGGAGCGAACCAAAACCGGCAACCCTTCTCATCTTTTACATTTTCACTCGGTTAATAAAAGTTAAGTTAAAAATTTGTGATCCATCAACATTTAGAGGAAGTAATTACGATTCCGAATGACCCGCAGTTAGAGAATTTGTCCTTCCATGGATTTTTCCAACCGTTGCGCTTCATGGAGAAACTGATCCACGGTTAATTCCTTAAGCAACACCAGTCCATGAGCCGCTCGCAAACGGGGATGCTCATTCCGATACCAGAAATCCCGTCCCAATACCAACTCCATAAGTTGATGTTGCTCCACCCAGATTTTCCGGGTTAATTCACTAAAGGGTCCGTCCAGTTCATAACTGGGAAACGAGGCATCCCGCTGACTCAGGTAGCAATTCATGAAAGTTTGTTGCAGAACCGCCATGGAATTCAGTGATACGGGAATAATAATATCTGCCTCCGACGGGTGAAATCGATACCAGACATTCCTGTAACCCCAAATTCGCAGCCGCGTTAAATCTGTCTCCCTCCGCCACATCCGTACCGCCTCGGCAATCGCCTGCAAAACCTTATAATGTGTGTCTGGACCGCTCCCTTCAGGATCCAGGGCCAATGAGATTACAGTCGGTTTAATCTTCCGTAATAATGCCAGGATGGGTTCCACATCGCGGGAGCGATCGGGCACCTCGGTAAAGATATCGCCGGTGTAAAATCCAAGCCGTAAATGAGTCACGTTTTTTACCCGCACGCCATAATGCGCCCAGACCAGTTCCTCTTCAAATTCACGAATCATCCCCTTCAATTTCTGCACATCAGGAGAATTCTTTTCCCCGGCATAGCAGGAACGCAAATAGGTTATAATATCGTCAATCTTCCGTGCCAGTTCCGGCTTGCTTTGTAACGCATAGATGTCAACCAGGGCGCGGACGATTCTATGACTCAAACCGCGGGCGCAACCTTCCGTATTTCCGGCCGCCATCCGATCCAGATAATGATAAACATCCTTATCCCATTTGTGGAGATACCCTTCCATAAAAAAATCGGGATAATCGGTCATCTGGATCCTTCCCTGGTCGAGAAAGTCCCTCGTTGCCTGAAGGACTCGGACCACATATTCGTTGGTTACGGAAGTAAAGCCGGACGTCATGATGGTGAAATGGTGCTGGTTCAGGGGAGAACGGACCAGGTGCATGATATGGGGCAGAAAACCCAGCATAATATCATCATGATGGGGGCCGGTATGAAGAAAGACCTGGTCCTCCTCAATGGTAAGGCCCCTTGCAATTTTAGCTTTCAGTTTTTCTAAAACGCGGGACACGGTTCCGTCATCCAAATCCGGGATCAGGGAACAGTGCCGATCTTTCATTAAATCTTCCTTGGTCAAACGACGACCAAACTTATGAATTCGCGGACAGAGATCAACGACTGCCCTTTGTATCTTCTCCGGTGTCCAGGGCGTGTCTCTATAAAATTGATCCACGCTATCGGTTAATCCGGAAGCCGCGCCTTCCGTCAGATAAAACCGACTCTTATCCAACCGCTGTAATGCCGTTGCCGGATAACGGACATTAGGACGGTTTTCCAGGGCCGCTTTTACGATACCTGCTTTTGCTTCGCCGGCGGCGATAATAATCGCCGTCGCATCCGGGTTATAGGTAATGGTTGCCAGGCCGATGGTTATGACCAGGCGATTGCGTGAAATTTCTATGCCTCCCAGATCGGTGGCCGCCGCGGCCTGGGTTTCAAAGTTCGTTTCGGTCAGGCGTGTGGTGGAATTCAGATCCGATCCCCGAACATTAAAAGCAATATGCCCGTCCGGACCGATTCCACCGAGGAAGAATCCGATACCGCCCTTTTCACGAATCCGATCTTCATACTCCGAACACCATTGGTCAACCATCAGAATCGTTTCCTGCTGCAATTTCTCCAATTCGGACTTACATTCGCGGTAACGCAGGGATAAATCAACCCGTTGGCGGGGGAATATTTCAGCCAGGGAACGGGACCCCGGTCGTGGGATGGATTCGCAGTTTATTAGCTGCGCCCGTTTCGGATCCAGTCCGAACCCTTTTATGTAAAACTCATTTACGTAATAGTAAAAACTATTATGTTGCTTGGGATTTATCGGGTAGAACTCATCAATCTGAACAAACTGCAGACCCCTTAAATCCGGTCTCCCGGATAGCGATAATCCATTGGATTCACGCAGGGCTTCCAGTTCTCTGTCCGTCCAATTCGATAATAAATACTGAACCCATTTAATAAAATATTCCGGTGTTTTACCGGTGGGCAGACTGACCACCCCCTCCGGATTTTCCGTAACCCATTCCAAAAACCGTAAGGCGGTGAAAAATCCTAATTGAGGATAATTATGAACAACAAAATATGGAACTTTCGTCGACGGTGGTTTCCGCTTTGATTTTTCGAAAAAGGACTGTTCTACGGGTGTGAATCGTTTCACGGATATGTTCATGTAATTTATCAGGTAATATTAAGATCAGGCCGTGTCAATTCAAAATCGTGTAATCTCGTCCGCGCGACGACGTTCTTCGGAAGTATCATCAAAAACCGTACGAAATATTTTTCGGTCCAAATCGCTGAACGGTATTCCCCGGCGCTCCATTACGCGTCGGGCCACTTCCTGCGCTTTCTCCAAACGGTACGTGGTCAGGCTTTCAGGCCCTCCCCACGAAAAAGAGGGAATAAACTTCGCCTGAAATCCCGCTCCGAATATATTACAACTTACACCGATAACCGTACCGGTGTTAAACATCGTGTTGATTCCGCTCTTGGAATGGTCTCCCATTATCAATCCTACAAATTGTGATCCGCTGTCAACCAATTCACCATCAATGAATACTTTCACGGTTCCGTAATCGTTCTTTAAATCACTGTTGTTTGTATCGGCGCCGATATTCACCCACGCTCCCAAATAGGCGTGACCTAAAAATCCTTCATGCTGCTTGTTGGAATAACCGTGAATGATGCTCTCCTCCACTTCCCCGCCAACCTTACAGACCGGGCCGATGCTGGTGTTTTCATAGATCTTCGCCCCAGCCTTAATCAGGCTGCCATTACCGATATAAACGGACCCTTCAATTACCGCATTGGGCAGGATTTTTACCCCCGTCCCAAGATAAATCGGCCCATCTTCCGCATCCAAAACAACCCCCGGTTTGATCGTCACCTCCTTTGAAATATGGATCCGTTCCGGCCGATTGAAATAAACCCCCGGGTAATTACTCAAATCATTATCCGACAAACCGTTAACAAAAAAGTTGAAGTCCCGTTTGATCCACTCACCATTATAATGAATCAGTTCCCAGGGAAACGTGATCAACTGAGCGCCAATCGGCTTCCGTTCAAGATGCAAGAAGTCGGAATCCGCCAATACCCGCCGGGATAGTATTTCGTTCATCTTCCTCAATTCCGTTCCCGATAACCAGGCCGCGACAACATTCTCACCCGTCATGAATACCCTATCGCTTTGCCCGGCTCCAATCAGTTTTTCAAACTCGGGTCCGGGTAATACCCGCCCATTCACAAACAAAACACGCTCGACGCCGGTCGGAATACAATTAACGGGGGATTCGGGATTGGCCCTTTGCACCGTTTCCGTTAAGTAGTCACGAGTATGCAGGATGACATTCGCATCCGTGAAACATCTTAGAATTTTTTCCCGCAACAATGTAATCCCGCAACGCAAATCATAGACCGGTCGGAAATACACCAACGGTAAAAGCTTGCGATAATTCCTGTCTTCATAAATACAAATGTGCATCTTTCCCCTTTCCCTTTAAACGGACTTTCCCGGCTTACATCATGTTTTCCCGTTGCCGTTTGAGATACCCGTGCATAATCACCCCGATTTTTTCGGCCTGTGGTGAATCATTAATATAAGAAATTATCACCGCTGACCTGTGGTTTTCACCTTTTCCACATAAGCATAAAGGGAATTTACGCAATCGCTTAAATCATTATTATATTTTCCTGGCGGAAATTGCGGACAAATGATGGCCCGTCTGAAAAATTTACTCAGGAATTGGTTTCTTCATTAATCACTTCGGAAAATTTGTGCCATTCGTGTCTGACAAAATCCAATCGGCGCTTCAAAAATACAGTCCCGCAACAAGCGACATCAGCCAGGCGGTCAGCAGCCCGAAATACACCCCGATTACATTTCCCAATACACCCAGTAACAGCCCTACCGGGGCCAACGATTTCTGGTAAACAGCGGCAACAATCGGCGCGCTCACCACCCCACCGATATTGGCCTGGCTGCCGGTGGCGATTAAAAACATGGGCGCTTTGATCAGGCGCCCTCCCAGAAACAAAATAACGGCGTGAACGAAAATCCAAATGATGCCTGCCACCAAAAACAGCGGGACTGCGGTAATCGCCGTCAAATCGGCTTTGGCGCCGATCGTTGCCAGCAACAGATACAGAAACAAATTGCCCATATGGGAAGCTCCGGCCTCCTCCAGATTCGACAAACGAGTAAAAGAAAGGATAATTCCCAGGATGGAAACAATGATGATCGTCCAACCGAAACCGGTGAGGATATTCCCCACTTCGGGCAACCAATTACCGATTTTCAGCGCCAGATATCCTGCCAAGAAACCGACCGCGACCATAAAAACCAGATCAAGAAAAGTCAGCGGTCGCCGTTGTTGGTTGTTTTGTGTCTCCATCCGCGCGTTCAATTCGAATATTCCGGAATTGTCGACGCGGTTCCACCGGTCGATTCGATGTTGGAACGCCGACAGAAAAATGACCACTCCCATCCAACCATAGCCGATTACCGTGTCGACAATAATCATGATCCCGAACAAATCATCCCGGGTACCAAGGGAAGTCCCGACGGCCACCATATTCGCCGACCCGCCGATCCAACTCCCGGATAAAGCGCCCATCCCCTGCCAGGCGTCAGGAGGCAACCATTTCCCCAGCAACCCAATCGTTACCACTCCGCCCACAACAATTCCCAGGGTACCGAAAAGCATGGTTCCGATTGCTTTGGGCCCCAATTTCAACAGAGCCGGCAAGTCAACCGATAGCAACAACAAAATGAGGGCCGGGGGTAAAAGATATAATTTTACCCAGGTGTAAAGCGGGGAGGCATCAGGGATGATCCCCAACGTGGTTGAAAACATCGGTAAAAAATAGATCCAAATAATGGGCGGCGTATATTTGAACAACCTTCCCGCCCAGGGAACACTGTTCAACCAGTAAATACCTGCGATTAAACTCAACAAATAAACCAATATTGCCGTCGGATCAGTAATCAAATTCTCACTGCCTAATCTATTTTCCCGATTTTCCTATCATGGTAAAGGGTATGGATTTTCAATTTCCGATCGAATATCTTACGATCCACATTTCACGCATCACGTATCACGCTTCACGTCTCGTCTGCCTCCGGAAAGCTCGTCCGCCGTAATCCCGACAGAACCGGGGCGAAGGCGGATTAAAAATATCCGCCAATCCGAATGCCGACACCGACGATTACAAACAATACCGACAGAATCGTGACCGAAAGAATGTGCCACGCCAGGTAATTCATATTCTTTTCGCTTATGTTGGGTATCAGTCGCAAGCGGGCGTGCAGGGCTAACCCTAAGGTCAGACCCAATAAGATAAACTTAAGGGTAATGCCGGTGGAAAGATAATTATCGAATCCGAACCAATCACTCATTTCCGGTAAATAGCGAAAAGCCAACCAGATACCGGTTAATATCTGGATCAGCAAAGCCGGGATCCCCAGCTTTTCAAACGGTCCTTCGAACTGTTCTATGACCGTAAAGTCTTTCGCCCGCAAGGCGCGCGGTAAAAAACCGACCGCCAGGATCAGGTGTCCGCCCGTCCAGATCGTCGCCGCCAACACGTGCAATAATAACACTATTTTATAAACCATAATATCCTGTTTCTTTGTTCCATGTTATTTCCACCGTGAATTTAGTCCGAATTCTTCATGCGCCTGAATAATTTATCGCTTTTCGTTAAATATTCAGGTATGATTACATTCCCATGTTATCATTTACCATAAAGATATACCAAGTCTTATTCCAAAGCCGTTATTCCTGCAATTTTCTCAAAAAGCCGTTCCATTTTTACAAAATGATTGAAATAAACGTCACCGATCAATCTCTAAAACTTATAACAGTTTGCAAAGTAAACTGATCATGTCGATTTTCTTTACCAATCTGATTTAAACAGTGTTCCAACTTGAATTCGACACTCTCGGATACCCGGTAACCTATCCCCAGGGTCTTCCTGTTTCGATAATTAGCATTATCGTCCGCATCGAACTCCGCTGACCACTCGCCATATCTGATTACAGAAAAGAATGGCATTTTCAACCAGTTTTCAAAATCCTTTAGATATTGAACATAATATCCGCCGTGTTTTCGATTATTGGTATGGTCTTCATCCTGTTTCCCCATATAGACACCGTTAGAAAAATAATATTCAAACTTAATTTTGTTGCTTCCCAACCGGGATTGAAAATCCATACCCAAAACCCGGTTATGAACCTGGGCGGGATTTTCAATATCGGCCATATAAGAAAAACCAAATTCCGTATTGGGGATCATTAAAATTCCGGTTCTCCCTCCAAAAGCTACACCACCGTTAAATCCATTGGCAGTAAAAAGCACGATATTGAAATTCTCGTCTGCACCATAAAAATTCAAACCGAAATCGTTCCAGGAATTAATGGTCATTTCATTTACCAACGGAATCGTCACCACTTCTCTCTCCGGAGAGGGAATTGAGAGATAATCGATACCAAAGGGAATATCAAATCGTCCCAACAATATACCCGAATGAGTTAAAAACTTTCCCCGAATAGGATGTCCGTCATTCTTACCGAGAAGGTGAAAATCGATAAACCCAGCCCCCATTTCAATAGTCTGGGTATTAGGATTGTAAACCAGGGCGCTTTCGATATGGATATATTTCGAAATTGGAGATGAAATATCCACTTCAAATTGACCATAGTTGAATCCAATATTATCGCGATTCGAGATATCTCTTTGGTAAAGGATATCAAAAAATCCGGATAATTCGATCTGGGCTATTAGACAAAGCGGAAAACCTATCAGTAATGAAATGATCCTTTTTTTCATTTAACAAGATTTTGTCGTCTTGGTAAAATTCATCACGATTTTTGATCAGATATCTTTTGATATTACCCGTCTCGGCGGAAAAAGTACGAATCAAGTTCACCATAATGCTTAAGGCCAGATCTTTTAACCATTTTGATTCATCGTTCCTTCGAGAAATTCGTGCAATTCGTGTCTGATGTTAAGAATCCCTATTCATCATAGAACAATCTGAGTTAAATAAATTCCGTCAATTCAATTTGTACTTCAATTATAAGAAATTTATGATAAGGTGTTTTGCCATTATGCTTTTAATTAAAATGTCGGTTATATAGTTACTCCCAGGAGCATTCGTAACAAGAATCCGGGCTTGCCTTCCTTCATTGGGGTCAGGGCGAAACCGGCGCCAAAGGTAACCCATGTACTTTCCGTCCCGTGCGCTATCACCGGACCGATGTAATGTCCATATTCACTGCCCTTGATTTCCATCCCAAGACGGAATAAATCGGAAATCCGGTAACTCGTTCCCGCTGTGTAGGCATATTCCTTTTCACTTCCGGATTCATCGATCTCAACCTCAAAGATGGGATTCACAGCAACGTTCCAATTTCCCATATCCTTGGCCAGAATCAATTTCCCTTCCCACTCATGTCGGGAAAAATCCGGTCGGCCTTTGTATTCCAGGTAGAGCAGCGGATCTACCAGGTATTTCCCCTTCTCACCGAATCGATATCGCCAGCGCAACTTGTATTCTTTATATTTGAATGGGGACGAAGGCGACTGTTCAAAAACCTGGTAAATCGCGAAATCAAACCGATCCGTCATACCCACTTCCATTTCGTATTCGAGCTTATTGCTCGTATTTCCCTTCAGCGAGTCCACTCCCGGTGAGGAATATGTAATATAATTCTCCAACTCCACTTCGCCCTGTTCCATCGTTTTGTATTCATAAGTCCAAATGTAAAACCGGTTATCCGTTAAACCGATATTACCAATCACAATCAAGCCGACGATTGTCGCTTTTACCGTATCAATAATTTTCATGTGCTTTTTCTCCTTTAATTCTCTTGTGGTGATTTCTTTCTTTCCGTATTCTTTCTGCGTAAGCCATCGCGATATTTACGACTCCGGGCTTCGGTCGATTCTATCGCTATTGAGACCTAATCTCATTAGCGATATTACAAACATGCGTAAGAATCTGCAAATTATTTTTGTTGAAAATTGCTAAATTGTCGGGAAATCGGGTACTCTTAACCCCCATTTCTAAGGATGGAAGGTTAGAGGACGGTTAATTTTACGAATAATGATTCACCGGTTGGCCGCGATTACTTGTGTACAGTGGGGAATTTCTTCCTGTCACTGAATTATTCACTGTCATACTCTGAGGACGGCGCCGGGCGGACGAAGGTTCTCTGACATTTATTGGAAGGAATAGCATAAACCGGAGATTTCCCGACCTCCGGTACGGGATTTTCAACTTCTCGTGCCAAGGCGGGATCAGAGATAAAAAAACAACTCTTTACGATTTCGTCAAAGTTGCATTTTATTATGAGGCAACGGGGGAACAGGTTGAACGTGTGTCAGGTTTTTTATAACATGAAATAATTTGGTCTCATCATTTTTACTAATAAAGAATGCATCCCGCAGAAATACCCCCCATGATTCCGGTAGACTTATTAGAAGGTGAATATCCTTCACCTAAAGAGAACTCTAATATTCCTAATAAATTTTTAATGGAATTGTAAAACCAAAATTGGCGGCGATACCAATATTTATCTCGGGGACATTTTTCAAATCGGTACAAGTTACCGAAACGGAAGGTCCAAATAATACTGCAGGTTCATCTGTATTTAATGTTGTTTTATATTGGAGAAACTACCAAATTAATGCCGCTAATTATATTATCGCCAATATCCGGGCCGGAAAAATTGGTTTCTCCATAACCTAAAGTAATAGAACCGAAGGTGTTTGTGCTATCATACCGATTCGGATAGAACGTTACTGACGAAGAGATAATTGATGCTTCAGTAATACTTTTACTAGGCTTATTAGATACCGGGGTAGATAAATCGGGCTTTCCATAATCAAAAGAAATGTCAAATATTCCCTTGTAACTGAATCCCAATGTAATGGAATTAGTAAACCCTTCTTTAAAAAATGACGTTCCAACTACTGCTCCAAGACCACTTTCATTTTGGTTTAAATAAATTCCCTGCGAAAAACCATTCGACGCAATAAAAAGGGTTAAAATAATTGCATAAGTTTTGATCATTGTCACATTACCTTTCAATTTAGTTCCCACTCCATTTGCTAAGTTTAAAAAGAACCGATAGAATATTAACTCAAAAGAGTCATTCAATGAATTGAGATCTATTTATTGAAGCAGCAAATTCATTAGATATAATGTAATCGTTTTCTTCAAATAGTAATTCAAAACGTAATTTGGTAATCAATTCCCCACGATATATTGGTATTGTAAAATAACACGAATCACTTGGGTTCAAGACAGTTGAATAATAACTATTCCCACAAAAACTCGAGGTTAATTTTTCAATTGCTTTCCATTTTCCGTCATAATCTTTTGCTTCCTGAAATAAATAAAGACGACCATTTTGGGTCTTTAACTTTGCATATTTTCCAGACTTATTTACAAGAAGTAATCGATAACCTTTATATCGTTCTCTAAAAGTTATTATTCCATAACTCTTTCATTGAGGGTTACAAAACCAATACCAAAGTTGGCATCGAGCCAGTGTTTTACTTCCGGAAAACTGTCACTAATATGAATACCTAACTCTATTATTGGTTATTTTTTCGTCTTGATAATTCGGTTGTACTCCAGAGCCGGAATTATTGCTGACAGGGGTATGCTGATAGCAACAATTGTAATATTTGTTCTTGTCAATATATTTGTATCTTTCACCTGACTGATAACAATTCCTGCGTGAATCAGGTGGGGAGCCAGGCTGAGCGAAAATATTTTAATTCGCTCCCAATTGGTTATTCCCGAACGAAGAGAGATCGTTGTACCTATGGCTGCGCCGATAATTCCGCCGCCGTACATCCCAGCTAAAACGACACCCATTGCGCCTAAACCCGGTTCAATCCTGACCCCTGTTATAGGCTGCCAAACTACGGGCATGATGAATGCGCCCAACAACGAACCGGCTGCTATCCCAATGATATTGCCAAGTATTGCTCTTTTATAAACCCGACTCCCACTAATCGGTTCCCTTCTTAATAAATCGGATAGAAAAACCTCACCCTTCATATCAATT
>JALUTR010000177.1 GCA_027021785.1 Fidelibacterota bacterium
CTGCCCGGAGACCGCCACGGCCACGTCACAATTGTAAGCTAAAAGCGCGTTACGCCCCACACCCAATGCGGTCGCGATGGGAATCGTGAGGTATGGATTCCCGCTACCCGGGTCCTGCTCTTTCAGAATGCCGATACAAACCCCGCCTTCCCCGGACACGCCTTTGGCAATCGCTTCCATGACGCCTTCGGCGCCGCCGCAAAACACAAGCCAGTTTTCCCGGGCCATCAGGCGTCCCAATTCCACCGTTTCGGCGTACGTTTGTTCGCTGATATCCCTTCCTCCGAAGATGGATATGCGGGCCGCGAATTTCATTACGGCTCCAACCGGTAAATCGTTCTTGGGAAAGGAATGGTTTCCCGGATATGCCGGATACCGCTGATCCAGGCCACCGTCCGCTCGATCCCCAGGCCGAATCCGGCATGGGGTACCGACCCGTATTTTCGCAAGTCCAGATACCACTGGAAAGGCTTCAGCGGCAAACCGGCATCCGTAATGCGTTTTACCAGAATATCATGATCGTCCTCACGCTGACCGCCGCCGATGATTTCACCGTACCCTTCCGGGGCCAGCATATCCACGCCTAAGGCCAATTTATCGTTCTCCACGTCGCGTTTCATGTAAAAGGCTTTGATTTCCGCCGGCCAGCGATGGACCATGACCGGGCAATCGAACTGCTCCGAAATGACGGTCTCGTCATTCCCGCCGAAATCGTTGCCGAATTCGAAATCAACCCCATTCTTCCTGAGGATTTCCACCGCTTCCGTATAGGTAATCCGCGGAAACGGCGCTTTTACCTTTTCAAGTCTGGAAATATCCCGCTCCAGGGTTTTCAATTCCGTTTCACAGTGATCCAGGCACCACCGCACAATGTAGGCGACCAATTTCTCCGCCCAATCCATGTCCTGGTCCAGGTCACAGAACGCCATTTCCGGCTCCACCATCCAGAATTCGGTCAGATGGCGACGGGTTTTCGATTTTTCGGCCCGGAAGGTGGGACCGAAACAATATATTTTCCCGAAAGCCATGGCTCCTGCTTCGCCGTACAGTTGACCGCTCTGGGTCAGGTAGGCCGAGCGGTCGAAATAATCGACAGCGAATAAATTCGTGGTTCCTTCCACGGCATTGGCCGTGAATATTGGCGTATCCAGCAGGGTAAATCCGTTCTGATCAAAGAAATCACGGCAGGCTTTAATTACCTGGTGACGAATTCGCAGAATGGCATGTTGTTTTTTAGACCGGATCCATAAGTGACGGTGATCCATCAGAAAGGCGGTCCCGTGCTCTTTCGGTGCGATGGGATAATCTTTGGCAATCTGGAATATTTGGATCGATTTAACCCCTAATTCATGGCCTCCCACGGCCCGTGGTTCGGCCCGGACGGTTCCTGTCACTCTGACCGAGGATTCCTGGGTCAGTTTCGTCTCCAGCCCAAAGGTATCGGAATCCACTTCGGATTTAACGACCACGCATTGCAAGAGGCCGGTTCCGTCGCGGAATATCAAAAACCAGATTTTGCCGATCGACCGCACATGATACACCCAGCCGTTCAGGGCCACCTCCTGCCCCGCATAATCCCCTATTTCAGCAATCGTAACTTCTTTCATCCTGTTATGCCCGTTTTTTCTTCATTACTAATATTTCTCACGTATAATAGTCTTCCTCTAGTATTGTTTAGAACAGGGTTGTACAATATCGATCAATGGTTTTTTCAAAAAATGGTTTAACTTGGTATTTCATGATATCTTGTCGCCTTGGAAAAATTAGGGATAAAGAGTGGAATTTTGCCGCAGGAAAAGCCGGTTTTACTGTTTGACCCTGT
>JALUTR010000178.1 GCA_027021785.1 Fidelibacterota bacterium
GGTAAAAAAAGCGGAACGACACGGTTTCCTGCGGGTGATTTACACCGACATCGCCCGGGACGGAACACTCGCGGGTCCGAATTGGGAAGAACTTGAATCCGTGGCCCGCCAATCGGCCTTGCCGGTAGTCGCTTCCGGCGGAATCAGCGGAATAGCCGATATTCGCCGGATACAGGAGTACATTCCCTATGGCGTGGTGGGCGTGATAGTGGGGAAAGCTTTTTATGAAGGTAAAATTACGATTGAGGATTTGAAACAATGTTAACCAAGAGGATCATCCCTTGCCTTGATGTAATGGACGGCCAGGTGGTGAAGGGGGTAAATTTTGTGAATCTGGTCCGGGAAGGGGATCCGGTGGAACTGGCGGCCCGTTATTCGGACGCCGGGGCCGACGAGTTGGTTTTTCTGGATATTACCGCCAGCGTCGAATCGCGGCCCAACGTAGTGGAACTTGTGCGCCGGGTGGCCAAAGAGGTGTTTATTCCATTCACGATCGGCGGTGGAGTGAAAACGGTGGCTGACATTGACCGGATTTTGCGTGCCGGCGCCGATAAGGTATCGATCAATACAGCCGCGCTGGCCCAACCGGAATTGTTAACGGAAGGGGCGAAACGGTTTGGCTCCCAGTGTATCGTTTTGGCCATGGATGTGAAAAGGGAACGGGACACCTGGTGGGTGTATTCTCATGGCGGTCGGAAGCGGACCGCGCGGAAGGCGCTGCCGTGGGCGGTGGAAGCCGTGAACCTGGGCGCCGGGGAAATATTGTTAACCAGCATGGACGCCGACGGAACCCAGGCGGGGGTTGACCTGGAAATTACCAGGAAGATAAGCGCGGCCGTGAACGTGCCGGTGATCGCCTCCGGCGGAATCGGCAAACTGGTGCATTTTAAGGACGCTTTGGAGAAGGGACGGGCGGACGCGGTACTGGCCGCCTCCGTCTTTCATCGGAAGACATTTACCATTGCGCAGGTGAAGGCTTATTTGCATGAACAGGGAATTCCCGTAAGATTAACAGGAGCAAAGGCATGAATTTTGAGGATGCGAAGATATACGTGGAAAAATTGAACTTGAAATTGGATCAATACGGCTTGCTGCCGGCAATCATTCAGGATGTGGAAAATAAACAGGTCCTCATGCTGGCCTACATGAGCCCGGAAAGTCTGGCGCTGACACTGGCCGAAGGACGAACCTGTTTCTGGTCGCGCAGCCGACAGGAATTGTGGCGTAAGGGTGAAACCAGCGGGCACCGGCAAAACGTGAAAACAATCGCATTGGATTGCGACCGGGACACCCTGTTGATCGAGGTTGAGCAGGTAGGAGCGGCTTGTCATAAAGGAACCAGGACATGTTTTACGGACGCGTTGGAATTTGATGCGTCAAACATACAATCTGAGAAAGGAATTTGAGATGGGGCAGAAAAAAGTAGTGCTGGCCTACAGCGGAGGGCTGGACACTTCGGTAATTTTAAAATGGTTGGTAAACAAGGGGTTTGATGTCATTTGTTTTGTCGGCAACGTGGGACAAAAAGATGATTTCGATGAGGTCGAAAAGAAAGCCTATGCCACGGGGGCTTCAAAGGTTTACGTGGAAGACCTTCGCAAGGAATTTGTAACCGATTATATTTTCCCCGCCCTGCGGGGCAACGCCCTTTACGAGGGCCGTTATTTGCTGGGGACATCCCTGGCGCGGCCTTTGTTATCCAAGGCCCAGATAAAAATCGCGGCCAAAGAAGGGGCGGGATACGTATCTCACGGCGCCACCGGAAAGGGGAACGACCAGGTTCGGTTTGAGCTGACCTACTACGCGTTGGACCCCGACATAAAGGTAATATCGCCCTGGAAAGACCCGGAATTCCTGGAGCAATTTAAGGGGCGCAGTGATCTCATTAATTACGCGAAGGAATGGAACATCCCGGTGACGGCTTCCACGGCGCACCCTTACAGCGAAGATGAAAATCTGATGCATATCAGTCATGAAGCCGGTATCCTGGAAGATCCGGCTTTTCGCCCCGGGGAAGAGATTTTTAGTCTGACCAGGGCGCTTAAGGAAACGCCGGATGAAGAAACGATTCTGGAAATACATTTCAAGAACGGCAATCCGGTCAAAGTGGTAAATGAAAAAGACGGGACCGTCCTGACCGACCCGCTTGAACTGTTTCTCTATCTGAATGAGCAGGGCGGCATTCACGGGATCGGCCGGGTGGACATGGTCGAAAACCGGTTTATCGGAATAAAATCACGGGGGATATACGAAACACCGGGAGCCACCATTCTCTGGGAGGCACACCGGGACCTGGAAGGCCTGGCCATGGACAAGGAAGTCATGCATTTACGGGATATGTTGATTCCCCGGTTTGCCGAACTTATCTACAACGGGTTCTGGTTTGCCCCGGAAATGGATTTTATCATGAGCGCGTTTAATAAAAGCCAGGAAGCCATCGACGGAACCGTTACCCTGGCGTTGTTCAAAGGGAATGTTACGGTGATTGGTCGGGAATCTCCC
>JALUTR010000179.1 GCA_027021785.1 Fidelibacterota bacterium
AGATAGGAGGCTCCAAACCCGCCGTCAAATGAACCCACCTTCGGTCCGGTTTGCCCGAACCGGGCATTTTCCGCGGCAATGGTCAGATCGCATATCACATGCAAAACGTGGCCGCCGCCGATCGCCCAACCGGCAACCATGGCGATTACCACCTTGGGCAACGACCGGATCATCTTTTGCAGGTCAAGAACATTCAATCGCGGAACTTCGTCCTCCCCAACATAGCCCCCGTGTCCACGTACGCTTTGATCGCCGCCGCTGCAGAAAGCTTTACCCCCTTCACCGGTGATAATCACCACTCCGATTCGCGGATCCTCCCGACAAATATGCATGGCGTCGATCATTTCCTTGATCGTGAGGGGTGTAAAAGCATTGTGCACCTGCGGACGGTTGATGCTGATCTTGGCAATACCATTATATAATTGGAATATTATTTCCTGGTATTCTTTAATCGATTTCCAGGGAAATGTGCTTTTCATGAGCTTTGTCCGACTTGATTAATAAATTGTTTAAACAGGGTTGTATTCATATCGGTTTCGGTAAACACCTCCAAAATTTTGGCCGGCCCTTCCGCGTCGAAAAATACATCCAAATCGTGAAGCAATTCATCCCTCGAATGAACCGGGAAATAATTGAACCCGTACTCCTTCGCCGTCATTTCAGCCGTCAGCGGTTGCTTCGTAACAAACAATTCTTCCACTTCCGGTTGATGGCCCGGACCGTCAATCAATTTGAATATGCCCCCACCGTGATTATTTAACACGACAATCCGCAGATTTGAGGGGATATAGTTATTCCAAAAGGCGTTCCGGTCATAGATGAAGGCCATATCACCAAGGATTAGGGTATTGATCTTATCGGCGCTTATTGCGTGTCCGACAGCCGTACTCAGGGTGCCGTCGATGCCGGCCGTCCCCCGGTTGGAAAACACCTCAATCGCGGGATCGTCAATCCCGACATAATTGGCGTAACGCACCGGCAAACTGTTCCCCAGGTGTAGAACGCTGTGCGCCGGCAGCCGCGAAAGGAGGTGGCGTACCACTTCAAATTCCGAAAACTCTTTCGTCGATCGAAAAAACGTATTCAAACCGGAAACCGCTTCCTGCTCGTATTTCCGCCAGAGACGGTAATACCCGGACCGGTTGTTCTTCGTTTGAATCTTTCCTGCCAGTTCACGAAAAAAATAGCCCGGGTTTACCCGGCAAATTTGTCTTACTGATTGATAAGTATCCGCCGTTTGTCCTCCGGATTGAATATGCCAGTGGTCTTTCGCTTTGAATTTACGAAGGTACATCTTCAGATTTTTAGAGATCGTCGACAGCCCGAAAGTAATGAGCAACTCGGGGCATAAATCGTTCAGGACCGATTCATTCTTTTGCGCCAGGATAATATCGGCATGTTTAATACAATTCCCTACAGGGTGAAGATTGGTGATTACATCACCGACAACCGGAATATGGGCCGCTTCACAAAATTGATTCAATGCTTCCAACAGATCGGAATCCATTCTCCCCTGGCCCCCGACAAGCAATATTTTTTCAACCCTTTGAATTTCGGTGACCAGTCTTTGCCATTGTTCAGCATCCAAAACAGCGGTCCCGCTTACTTCTTCGATAATTTTGATATCGGGCCCGAAACGGATTGTTTCACCACCCCGGGGATAGAGGGGCTCGCGGACGGGAAGATTCAGATGGACAGGCCCGGCGGGCATTGCCTGGGCACAATTGACAGCTTCGGAGATACTCCTTTCCATGTGCCAGGCGGCATCCGCATGTGAGGTGTCGACCGGTAAATCGTAGCCGGCTTTAATGTGCGGTGAATACAAATTCGATTGATGAATGGCTTGGCCGTCCTGCTGATCGACCCATTCCGGCGGACGATCGGCGGTAATTACCACGAGCGGAATATGCTGGTAAAAAGCTTCGGTTATCGCCGGAGCATAATTCAAAGCTGCCGTGCCGGAAGTGCACACGAGCACAACCGGTTTCCGTTTACTCTGGGCCATTCCCAACGCAATATAACCGGCTGATCGTTCGTCGCTGACGGTACGCACCCTTATTTTCTTATGCCGGGCAAAAGCCAAGGTCAGCGGAGCGCATCGGGAACCGGGAGATAATACGGCATCGCGGATACCCTTGCGGGCGCATATTTCAGCTATGTTGACAATCGCAGGCAGAAACATGGGTTAGCGCCGCAGTACATTCAATAAGGTCCGGCACTTCAAATTCGTCTCTTCCCATTCCTTTTCGGGATCGGAATCGTGGGTAATGCCCGAGCCGGCATACAAAACGGTTTTATCGACAAATAATTGCATACATCTCAAATTTACGTAGATATATGTCTCGTCCTGGATATTCACCGGGCCAAGATAACCACTGTAAAAGGCCCGATCGAACGTTTCATGCTTCAGAATGAAATCGATCGCCCGTCGTTTGGGCATTCCACATACCGCCGATGTGGGATGCAACAGGAAAAGCATGATTGAACCCAGTTCCGGAAAATTGACGTTGTTCAGATCCACGGTAAAGTCGGTTTTCAGATGCATTAAATTCCCGGCGGCCACAGTTCGGGGACCGAATTCCTCAAATTCCCGAAGGCGGATTTTCTTAAACTGATTAATGATAAACCGGCTTACCATAGCCTGCTCCTCAATCTCCTTTTGCGTCCACGCCGCTTGCGCGATATCGACATTATCACTGATCGGCTGGGTGCCTGCCAGAGATACGGTACGAAAAACCTGTTCCCGATTGATTTGAATCAATAACTCGGGGCTGACCCCCATCCAGGTACCGCAACCGGGGACGGAGAATAAGGATGCAAACCCGGCGGGGTATGTTTCGGCCAAAGCAAGAAACGTTTCCACCAGGTCGAAATCCGGCGCCAATTCCTCCTGCTTCGTGCGCGCCGTGACCACTTTTTGAAAAGTTCCTCTCTCGATTGCCCGCAACCCCTTCTCGACAATTGTCAGGTAATACTGTTTCTGATCCGCCCCGTTGAATATCGGGTTGCGACCGGTGTGATACGGTACTTTTTTACCCGGGCCGTGTTCCAACGCCCGGATTACCGATTCAAGATATTGCCGCTTGTGTTCCTCGTTTCCTCCGGAAATGTTTTCCAACCGGCCGGTATCGGAATGATAATACAAATCCGCGGGAATATAAATGGTATCCTCCCCCGTGGGATTCACAAAAGGACTGATAACAAACCCCGGAGAAGTGGATTCGATTTCAATTTTCCGGGTCGCCCACTGCCCGCTTAAATTGATGACAGCGTGGAATCCTTCCGTATTGGGTAAGCGCCAGACAGCCACGGCGCCTTTCCGCACGACGGCCGTTGCGACAAATGCCTTTAACAATGCCGCCATCGAATACCGTTTGAGTTCAATTGGTGTCGCGGTTTCGGTATACATACGATTATTTACGGTTGGTTCTTACAACCAGTGTCATGCGGCTGATACAAATCAAATTGTCATCATCATCGGTGATTCGTGTTTCCCAAACCTGGGTCCGTTTCCCCAAATAAATCGGCACACTCCTGCCGTGTACCCAGCCCCCGGTAATACCTCTGATATGATTGGCGTTAATCTCCAGACCTACACAGTACTGGTTTGGATAATCTATCTTAAGGGTCCCGGCCACACTGGCCAATGTTTCGGCCAGCGCCACCGACGCGCCCCCATGCAGGGAACCCATGGGTTGCACGGTACGGTGATCCACCGGCATTTTTCCGCACAGGTAATTTTCACCGACATCGGTAAACTCGATACCCAAATGGTCCGCCATCGTATTACGACTTATCCGGCGTATTTCCGCGAGGATTTCTTCGTTGTTTTTCATTACGGAATATTAATCACTGGAATAAATAAACAATCGTTCATTCAGGTAGCGACGCAAATCCATTTCGTCAATATCAATATGAACGAACCGGCCTTCTTCGGCTATCGAAACCCTTCGATTTTCTTCAGAGACCACAATTATGATCGCGTCCGTCTCTTCCGACAACCCAAGCGCCGCACGATGACGGGTACCCATTGCCGGATCCACCATTGTGCTTTCCGTCAGGGGCAATATGCAAGCCGCCGCCTCGATGATATCATTTTGAATAATTACCGCTCCATCATGTAAGGGTGAGGTAGGATTGAAAATTGAGATAAGAAGGGGCCCGGTCACCTCCGCTTTCAAAGGCATACCGGCTTCCTTGTAATTACGCAATCCCGTTTCCCGTTGGATAACGATCAACGCTCCCCAACCACGGTCTTTTAATTGATTGGTCGCATCCACGATAGCTTCAATCGTTTTTGAGGTGCCGACCCGGAATATTCGTCGGAAAAACCTGTGCTGTCCCACGTATATGAGTAAGCGGCGGATTTCCGGTTGAAATAAGATAACAAACGCAACGACCCACACGGTCTGAAACTGGTTTACCAGCCAGGAAGTGGCACTTAATCCGAAGGCGTTAAATATGAACGATGATATTAACAGGATAATCAATCCCACCAACATCTGTCCGGCACGGGTTCCCCGAAAATAATGGTATACTTTATAAAAAATCCAACTGACGATAATTAAATCAATCAGGTCAACGAGCGTGAACGTCAGGAAACCGATTTTAAACAATTCCATCGTTAATGGTACCTACGCCTGTTTATCGATTAAGGTTCGTCATAGCGGAAAGATTACGCTGTTTTTCTTAAAATTCCAACCGATTGTAGGAACGTTGCCTCCAAGGCCGCTCCATTTTTATACTTCGTTGACCGGATCTGTTCCGGTTAAAATTTCCGAACTTCATTTCTTTTTATTGAATTACCCCAAGTGATTATTTGTGCGAAACACCGATTATCCGGATCAATTCACATCTTTTATTTTATCTGCTATTGTTATCACGCGTTTCATTGCCTGAACGTCGTGAACACGTATAATTTGTGCTCCGTTTATTACACAGGCCGTAACCGCCGCGGCTGTGCCTTCCAAGCGTTGATCGGACGGTAAATCAAGCGTCAGCCCGATAAATGATTTTCGCGACGGGCCAACCAACACAGGGTAACCAAGATCGGCAATCTGTTTTAATTCCCGGATGAGTTTAAAATTATCGTCTAACCTTTTTCCGAATCCGATACCCGGGTCGATAATAATTTGTTCGTCATTGATACCCCGTGCGCGTGAATATACCAATCGTTCCTGAAAATAATTCAGTATTTCCACCATCAGGTTTTCATAACGGGGATTGATTTGCATGTTTTTGGGAGTCCCTTTTATATGCATAATGACAACCGGGACACCGGTCTCCCGAACCACCTCGGCCATTTCCATATCGAACGTTAAGCCGCTGATGTCATTAATTAAATCGGCCCCCGCCTCCAATGCTTGTCGGGCGACATCCGACTTATAAGTATCAATCGAAATGAGCGTATCGGTATGTTCCCTGAGACCTTCAATAACCGGGATCACCCGGCTCAATTCCGTCCGGAACGATACCGGTTCCGCGCCGGGGCGAGTGGATTCTCCTCCAACGTCGATGATATCGGCCCCCTCTTCGATCATCTCCAACCCACGCTCTATCGCCCTTTCCGTTTCAACAAACTGTCCGCCGTCACTAAACGAATCGGGGGTTACATTCAAAACACCCATTACCAGTGTGTATGGTTGCGGATTCGATCGCCAGGAGTAATACTGATTTTTATTCATTGGGAAATCGACGGTGTCGGGTGAAAATAGACCATCTTATTTTCATAATTGATCGGACCGTATTAATCGCCGGACGTCTGTTGAACGACAGGGGTAACTACCCGATCATCAGGTCTTTTTATCTGGTGTCGGTTTTGGGCTCGGTTTCCTGGCCGGTCGGCGACGTTTCCGGGAGCGTGTATTCCCGTTTTTGGAACGAATGATTTTCTTCCCTTCCAGGATTCGCCGGATATCATCCGCATCAATCGTTTCGTATTTCAGCAATTCTTCAGCCATGCGGTGTAAGATTTCCTTATTCTCCTCAATTATACACTCGGCTGCTTTTTGTGCCTTACGGACAATCCGGACGACTTCTTCATCAATAACGCGCGCCGTCACTTCACTGTAATCGCGATGGGTCTGGATCTCCCGGCCCAGGAATATTTCCTCGTTTTTCTTTCCGAAAGTCATGGGACCCAGGACGTCGCTCATGCCCCATTCACAAACCATTTTACGAGCAATTATTGTTGCTTGCTCAATATCGTTGCCGGCGCCGGTCGTTAATTCGTTGAAAATCATTTTTTCCGCCGCCCGGCCGCCCATCATGATTGCCAATCGCCCTTCAATGTACTTTTTGGAATAGCCGTGCTTTTCATCCATTGGAAGTTGCATCGTGACCCCCAGGGCCCGCCCCCGGGGAATAATGCTGACCTTATGTATCGGATCGGCGCCCTCGGTGCGCACCGCAACCAGGGCATGCCCGGCTTCATGGTAGGCGGTGATTTTCTTCTCCTCGTCGGACAGGATCATGCTTTTACGCTGGACCCCCATCATGACCTTATCTTTGGCCTCTTCAAAATCCTCCATATCCACGGCTGATTTTCGTTTCCGGGCCGCCAGTAAAGCGGCCTCATTCACAATATTTGCCAGGTCGGCGCCGACCAGACCCGGCGTACCTTTGGCCAAAGCTTCAAGGTCAACTTTTCGCTTATTGACCACGATATTTTTTGCATGCACCTTCAAGATACCCAGGCGTCCTTTAACATCGGGGACATCCACCACCACTTGCCGGTCGAATCGTCCCGGGCGTAATAAGGCCGCATCCAGCACATCCGGCCGGTTGGTTGCCGCCATTACGATGATATTCTGGTTCGGCTCGAAACCGTCCAATTCCACCAGCAACTGGTTTAAGGTTTGCTCACGTTCATCATGTCCGCCGCCCAATCCCGCTCCGCGCATACGACCTACGGCATCCAATTCATCGATAAAAATGATACACGGGCTATGTTTTTTCCCCTGTTCAAATAAATCCCGAACCCGGGAAGCGCCGACCCCCACAAACATTTCCACAAAATCAGCTCCGCTCAGACTGAAAAACGGAACATTCGCTTCCCCGGCCACGGCGCGGGCCAGTAAAGTCTTTCCCGTTCCGGGGGGACCAACCAATAATACCCCTTTGGGTATTTTCGCTCCCAATTTTTGGAACCGTTTGGGGTGTTTCAAAAAAGCGATGACTTCTTTTAATTCCTCCTTGGCCTCCACACACCCGGCAACATCATTAAAGGTGACTTTGGGCAGGTTGGTCGTCATAACCTTGGCGCGGGTCTTGCCGAAATTGAAGATGCCTTTCATTCCCCCGCCGCCCCCTTGCATACGGCGCATAATAAACAACCAGAAACCGATCAATAAAATCCACGGGAGCATATCCTTCAACATATAAACAGTCCAATTGATGCTCTGCTCCTTGAAACTGTATTCCACGCCGTATTTGTCCCACTCGGACATGGTTTCCCGGTCAATGAACGGTAGTTTGAGATAAAACCGGGTTACGTTATCCAGAGTCCCGTATTCGGTAGTAACCGTTTGCGGTTCCGATAACACACCGTGAAAAATGTCATCAATGACCGTTCCGGAAGTAATTTTCCGCTGGGTTAAAAAATCGCGATATTGGAAATAATCGATTTCAACCTCTTTCCGGGCATTCTCGGTAAACAACCCTGAAAGAAAAATTGCGGCCATGATAATGAGCACCCAGATCAGGGATGTTTTGCCGGCACGTTTCCACTGGAAATTATTTTCGGGAAGATTCGGTTTCCGGCTGTTTTTAGATGTTTTCCCGGATCGGTTCTTCACTTCCCTTTTAGGCTTTCGTGCCTTAGGACGAGGTGATTCATTTTTATTCATAAATTGTTTCCTTCCAGTCGGTATATGGCTGGTAAATGGCGCATTTTTTGTTGGTAATCCAAGCCATATCCCACGACAAAATCGGGAGGGATTTCAAATCCTACATAATCAATCGCGAATTTTATCTTCGCAACATCAGGTTTCAATAACAAAGTTACAATGGTTAATGACTTGGGACTTGCTCCTTCCAGGCGTTCTTTCAGAAACTGAATCGTTAACCCGGAATCGATGATATCTTCAACAATAATAACATGACGGTTGGTAATATCGGCTGAAATATCTTTTAGTAGTCTCACCGTGCCGGTGGATTCGGTTCCGGCATAGCTGGATAATTTTATGAAATCCATTTCGCAGTCAATGGTCATCGCCCGCATCAGGTCCGCGAGAACAATAAAACTCCCGTTTAATACACCAATGAAAATCGGTACTTCATCCTTAAAGCGGTCCGATAACTGTTGCGCGATCTCGCGGATCCGTTTCCGAATAACATCGGCCGAAATGATTTCGGTTAAGGTATATTTACCGTATTGCATGTTTACCCAACCTTAGGCACGATTGAAAGTTCCTCAAAATGCCTGGTTTGGGAGGTAACTTTCACCCGCTCGCTGATTCGTTGGCCACAGAGCCAGATGATTTCATTCTCGCTCGCCAATACCAGTTGCCGCTGCTTGTTAAAACGATCCATTTTAATATCCGTTAGAAAATCACTGATTTTTTTACGCCCTTTCATACCCAGGGGCTGGAAATAATCGCCGGCACACCAATTTCTCAGGATAAGTTTCTCATCCTTAATTGTCTCTCCGTCAATTATCTCTTTCCAGGGATTTGTCCCCAAATCCTCAATGGAATCTACATCATTCCAGTTGAAGACAAAATCCCCACAATCAATTGATTTCCCGAATACGACGGGAATTTCTTTCCTTATGATTGAGCCCGGCTGTTTTAATATCCAGTTTTTCCGGTCTTTCAACAGAAACCATCCGGCCGGCAAGGGAAGCCAATTTCCGACTTTAGTCGATTGCAGGAACGTTTTAAGCTGGGTAATCATATGCCTTCTTGGCAACATATCGCTGTCGATCAATCCGGAGATTACCATTACCTGCAGGAGTATCGGCAACTTTGCCATTTCACGAACGGAAAGCAGGAAATGACCGTCATCTTCCCGTTCAACAACGGTATCCAGCGCGCGTTCAACGGCATATCCCAGGATCGGTTCCGTTTCCCGTATATTTTCACTTACCTGATAAAAAGCTGAAACGAGGCCGGGGTTGAGTTTGTCCCATTCGGGAATTACCCGATGACGCAGATAATTTCTTGGATAATGAATATCCCTGTTGGTATCATCCTCGCGGTACGGAATTTCATTCAGCTTGACATACGTTTTGATGGCAGGCCTTGAAAACGGCAACAACGGACGGATGATCCGACCGCGTTGCGGATGGATTCCCCGTAATCCCCTGATTCCCGCCCCGGCGCCCAAACGTAACAAAATGGTCTCCACCTGATCATTCCCGTGGTGCGCGGTCGCAATCAGGTCGGCCCCCGTTTCCCGGCGCATCTCTTCCAATGCGATGTACCGTTCCTTCCGCGCCCATGCTTCGGTACTTTCGCCGGGCGATTGCGTTCGTGGATTCAATTTCCTTACGAGAAACCGAATGTCCCACGCTTTACAGATTTCAGCCACAAAATGTTGATCCTTACCGGCGTCCGGTCGCAACCCATGATTCACATGGGCAGCCGTCAACCGTAATTGCCGCACCTTCTGAAGTCCCGCCAGAAGATGCAATAAGCACATTGAATCTCTTCCGCCGGATACCGCGACCAGTATATGCTGCCCGGGTTGAATCAGTCGTGAAACGGCGGGATGAGTGACAAATTGTTTTTCCAAACCGGTAATACCGGAAAACATGAAACCTGAAACCTGGTTATTTTAATTGCGAGACAATCTCGGCCACTTCCGTGGCGGAAGACATGATATAGAAATGAATGCAGGGGACTTTGGCTTCAATCAATTCATGGCACTGTTGCAAGGCCCACTCAATTCCCACGCGGTTTATCTCCTCCTGCGATTGTTCCAGAATTTGTTCCGATAATTCTTCCGGAATGTCCACGTAAAAGTTCTTGGGGATTGTCCGCAGGTGGTATTCTCGCGTCAAAATCTTGATTCCCGGGATAATGGGGATATCGATCCCTTCCGCCCTGCACCGTTCGACGAATGAAAAGTACGCCTGATTATTAAAATACATCTGGGTTACGATATAATCGGCTCCGGCATCCACTTTCGCTTTTAAATACTTAATATCGGTGGAAAGGTTCGGCGCCTCGAAATGTTTTTCGGGATAACCGGCCACACCGATACAAAAATTCGTCGGTGTCGCGTCCACCAGGTCTTCCAGGTACCGACCATTGTTCATGGCCTTTATCTGTTTTACCAGGTCAACGGCGTACTTATTCCGCGTTTTACCACTGCGATTAGTCGCATCCTGCCTGAGATCGTCACCCCGGACGGCCAATACATTATCGATACCCAGGTAGTTTAGTTCTATCAGGGCGTCTTCCGTTTCTTCCCGGGTAAATCCCCGGCATAAAATATGGGGAACGGTCTCCACGTTAAACCGATTCTTGATGGCGGCGCTGAGGCCGATGGTTCCGGGTCTCTTACGCTTGACATGACGTCGTATCATGCCGTCCGGGAATTCCTCGTAGTACACTTCGGCCGAGCGACTCGTCAAGTCGATAAACGGCGGATCAAAAGGCATCAATTGCTCAATTAAATTGAATACCTCCTGGATACTTCCACCCCGTCGGGGGGGAATGATCTCGTAACTGAACAGGGTCTTGTCGGCTTTTTCGAAGAATTCGATGACTTTCACAAATAAAACCTCAACTATTTAAGCGGTGCAAAATGATTAATATATTGATCCGATAAAGACGAATGATCGTGGATGCGTTGCCACTTTTAATAATGTGGATGAAATTGTTGCTGATAAATTGATCATTTTAATCATTTCGGATAAATTGATTATACCGAATTTACGTCAAATTTAACCGTCTTTGTATCGTTTGTAAAAAAGGATTATGATGAATTTCCGATTCCATCGATGTATCCGGTCCATGTCCGGAGTGAATGGTGTAATTACGGGGGATAACGGAAATCATTTTCCGTAATGATTCTTCCAGAGTTTGCCAATCCCCGCCCGGCAGATCGGTCCTCCCGACGGATCCGCGAAATAAGGTGTCCCCCACAAATACATGTTCATCAACAATAAAGCAGGTTCCACCGGGGGTATGCCCGGGAGTATATAGCAATCGAATCGTAAAATTTTCAATTTCCAGCTTCTCCTGGTCCCCGAACCAACAATCCACTTCCGGAGGTGTGCCCGGTGCCAAACCGAACAACCGAC
>JALUTR010000180.1 GCA_027021785.1 Fidelibacterota bacterium
AAGCGAGGTATCGCACTATAACGGTTTGACCTGGTATATGTATCCGGAATTGAAAGCGTTGTTTAATGGCTCAATCTACTGGTACAGCGTTGATGTAAAGGGTGATTTGGCGGCGGTGTGTGGACATCCGGGATTCAATCACGGCATCGTGGCGATTGGGAGGAGATAGATCACTTAAATGAGTATGTTCCGGGTATTCACTTTTTTGTCTGATGTAACCGTAACCGTCAATCAATGAAAAGATGTTGTCACTGAACACACCCCGGAAACCTTTTTTATCGTCCCTTGTTTTATTGGGTTTCCTCCTCCTCACCGCCTGCCCGGATGGACCGGAACCCCCACAGCGCGACACCACCATTCGCTTGAGCATAATAAACACTGGTGTCACCACCGTGAGCCTGAACGTGAGCGTGGAGGATACAACTGATTCCTGGACTTTCAGTCTCTCACGTAATGATTCCATTATACTTTCAGCGGAGGTCACCGGCGCGGACACGGTGGTGCGGGACGGGGGGCTTGACCCGGCCACTGCCTATCGTTACCGGGCGTACTGGCTGAGAAATGGTGAAGCTGTCGATTCCAGCACGGAAGTCCTTGCCACGACCCTGGATACGACCAGTCATAATTTCGTCTGGACAATCGATACGCTGGGAAACTACGGCAGCTACCTGAACGATGTGGCCATAATTGACGAAAATAATATCTGGGTGGTGGGGTATATCAAAAACGACAGTGGAACTTATAATGCGGCCCGTTGGAATGGGACGGAATGGGAATTGGTACTAATCGACCGAGTTGTCGATTTTGATGGTGTCTTTGCATTTAGCGAAGACGAAATATGGTTTAGTGATGGATGTTTCATTTATGAATATGATGGATTAGTATTTAGTAAAAAATGGGAATGTGACTGGGAAACTTATGGTCCCGGTCAGGTAAAAAATATATGGGGTAGTTCAACGAATGATATTTACTTTGTAGGCAACTCAGGTAGCATCATCCACTACGACGGCAGCGGATTTACGAAACTGGAAACGGGCAATGAGGTGCGCTTAATCGATGTGGAAGGAACGCCGGACGGGGAGTATGTATTTATTGTTGGCTATGACTTTGTATTACCTACCCAGACAGCGGCATACATGATTCATAACGGAACTGTTGAATTGTTATATTATTCTGATGATCTATTACCACAGAATAATGAGGATTTTGGAGCTGTTTCAGGAGTAAGCGTGTATGGTGATACAGCCTACTTTGTCACTTACCAGGGTTTATGGAAATATAATTTTGTTGATAATATTTCTATTATCGATAATGTGTTTGAAATGTATGATTATTATCCCATTATTGTGCAAACATCGAATGATATATTATTAATTGGGGGTGGATTTAAATATGTCCATTTCAACGGATTGACTTGGGATTTTAATAATGAATTATACGAACTATATAATTTTTCCGATTATGGTGCCGACCTGAAAGGTCACGTTGCTGCGATTGTTGGATATGTTAAGGGCGGCAGCCATGGTGTTGTCGCCCGTGGATACCGTTGATAAGGAAACTTAAGGTGAATCAGGTTATGCTATAGAAAGACTTTATTAAAGAAGCAAGCCCCGGCAGGAAGGACAGCAAGCCGATGCCGGGGCTTGGATTGAACACAACCTGATAACAGGGAGTATTCGTTTAAAGTTTACTTCCTGTGTCAGGTTGAGAACAAGTAAAACAACCTGCAACATAGGAGTTCGTTATGAAATACATAAAACCCGTGCAAGCAATAGCCTTTGGGTTAATACTAAATGCTATTTGCCTGGCTGATAATTACACGGTCACTTTACAATTTGAACAAACCGAAGAAGCTTTAAGCACACTGTTTAGAGCCCAGGTATTTCCTCACCCGTTGGGAGTTCACAACGGCGATGACTACGACATATATTTATGGAATCCGGACATAGATATTGAACCGGGAGTTGTCAAATTCAATTTTACCATCTTTGCAGACGTGGTTATCGGAGGAACGCCCATTCAATACAATTACCCGTTTTCATTACCCTTGAATATTCCAGCCGGTGAATTATCGATTACCGGCATAATTGCTTTTCTGGAAGGGATACCCGCTCAAATTAACAGTATGGATGGACCTCAATGGGTTAAGGACATTATCATAGCTGAATATGAAGGGTTGGAACTTACCGTATATCCGAATTCGCTGTTGGAAGATGCAAACGCCAACATACCTGAAAGTTGGGATTTAACCGTTGGTAATTTTGGGTTTACCTGGGCTGCTGAAACCAATCTGTTGAAGTTTACAGTCTTCACAGAAATTGAATCAAAACCATTAACCATAAACTCTGAGTACAAAAGAGGAGATACGTGGATTGGAATTAGGATGAATCCCAATGTCCCCTTAACTGTGTTAGGATACAATATCGTTCTCATAGGAGGCACTATGTGGACTAATGATAGGGACCTAAATCTCAATCTCACTCCAAACACATATGAGGGAAATGCTTTTTACATAGATTTTGGGACAACCGTAGGATCGGGAGGCGACTGGCGATTAGAAGTAAGTCTGGGTTCAGATTATGGGTTGTGGATTTACACCTATACATTTACCGCTGAATATAATTATTGGTCTACTTTGTCTTCTTACACGGTAATACCTTAGCAAATTATTAGGAAAGGAATTACAATGAACATTAAAAATAAATTCTTGATTGTCCTGATAACTGTCTTCTGCATTCAAAGTAAAGCACAGAATAATTTCAATTTAGTCATTAGTGAGGAAAATACCATTCAATCAATCTTCGATGCTTTAGTGAATGCTAACGCTTTAAACTATGGATATTATGGTGCAGGACAAGATTGGGCAATGAATGTTAACAAAATTACCTTAGATCTTGTAACAGGCAAATCTTATAATATGAAGTTAACTGTTGATGTTTCTTTTTATATGGACCTCGATATATTAAACGGAATATTTAGCAGTACAATTAACCGAACAATTGCCCTTTATGCAGATATATACAGCCGATACGATGAATTAACCGGAGAATTTACATTAAACCTTAGGTTGGTTGATTTTAACATTAACGATTTTCCCGATACTATTGAAGACTTGGCCTTTATATATCTGGTGTTCGAAAATTTAACGGTTATGAATCTTATAGATTTTTACCCGAATATCGAACCTTTATATTTCAAATCAAACTATCCTGAAATGACAGTCACCGATGATGCGATAATATTGTCAATCCAACTCAACGATGAGATTGTAGTAGCAAATAGATCTACTTCCGATCCGACGGGTTTTATTTCAGGTGAATTATCAATCCAAAATGTAAGCACCCCACTTTTGACAAAGAATAATCTGGCTTCTCCTTCAATAGTTTTTGCCCGACTAAACGATGAGTACATCGCCACAACAAATAACCGAACAATTGGTGCTGAAACACATCTCACTTGGACAAATAATATTGATCATAAACTTATCACCGATGAATTTCAATTAACACAACAATACTTCACTGATGGTTTAACAGCCTGGTACCAAGAACAACAAACCGCTAACATTGCCACGAATCCCGCGGGAATAGAAATAGACTTCCACGACCCCTGGTACTACGACGAAACAACCCAAACCCAGCCCGACAACTTCCGCCCCATTACCCCCGGCCAGTACCAGGTGTTCTTGGATCAACAACCCGACCAAGGAGCCCACTACCGCCTGAAGGCGCCGCTTTTGACCAGCGCTGACGGCGAGTATTATGTGTTCAACCGCTGGGTGGCCAAAGATGCAAACGGCGCCGAATTACCCTCCGGGGGAATTTTCGTCAACGGGGAGGATGACACAACCACGGCGGTGGTCTTCACCGCGGCAACCGCGACCGTCGAGGCGGAATATTATACGGTAACCGTCAACGGCGGAGAATTGGAAGCCTCCAACGGAAAGGTCTATCTTAATACCTCCGATTATGCCAATCTGGACGGAATATGGGCATTTGATCAATGGACGGTAACTTCCGGTTCGGCGACGATTACCAATATTAATTCCAGAAGAACCAAAGTCACGATCAACGCCGACAATACGGTATTAAAAGTTTCATATGTAAACGCCATCACCACCCAGGGCAAGACGGTGGAGATTACGGCCGGGGATACGGTGACGGTTCCGCCCGGAGCCAATTACACCATCACCAACACCGACCTGGCGATTGACGTAAACGGGGGTGTTTTAAATATGATCGGCACGGCGGAGAACCGGATTGTTCTGGATATACCGCAAGGTGGAAGTCCCTGGAGGGGGATTTACTTATTCTCCGGTGAGCTTAATATGGAGTATGTTGATATAGGAAATTCGGAAGAAATTGATATTTTTGGAGGAAGTGTCAATATTGAAAACACTTCCTTTATTGATAACCCGGGACAGGCAATCTATATTGAGGGATATGACGCTGTTGTAACCCTCCGGGACGTAACCATTTCCGGTTCCCCCTTCGGAATCTATGCCGATGGCAATATCGGGAAATTAGTAGTTAATAATTCCACGCTGACCGGCACAAATTCGCCCGGGAGCATAGGCCTTTTTGCCTACCGGGACGCTTCCAACATAACAATCGAAAAATCTTCAATAACCGGTTTTTCCAAAGGTCTTAAGCTCCATTTGAATAGAAATGTTCTAAGCAGCCTGGAGATTATCAACTCAACGATAGTCGCTGCCGATACGGGTCTGTTTATCGAAACGGATTTTGTGTTTGATGATTATGACAACTATTGGAAAGATACATTGATAATTAAGAACAACATATTTTCGGCAAACATCCCCTATTACAGTACTGATTCCGACCCGATTCAGAACAACCCCTATGATCCGACAAGGGTTATTGGCTATAACGACACCTACTCAATGGACGGCTCGTCCTTTGATATTTTCAACTGGGTTGGCAATAACGGCAACATCTCTGCCGATCCGTTGTTTGTTGACCCGGTCAACGGTGATTACACCCTGCAATACACCAGTCCCTGCATCGATGCCGGTGATCCCGGTTCGCCCCCGGATCCGGATGGCACAAGGGCCGACATCGGCGCCTACTATTTCCCCCAACTGCAGGGAACACTCAGTTCCGACACCACGCTTACGCAATCCACCCGCATCTCCGGCGACCTGACGGCGCAGAATATCACCGTCTCCTCCGGCGCAACCCTGGTCGTTGATCCCGGAGTAACCGTAAAGTTCAACGGCGGCAAAAGGCTGCGGGTCTATGGCGCCTTAAAAGCCGAAGGGACGGCCGGCTCCCCCATCCGGTTTACCTCCGCCGGCACAACCCCCGGCCCCGGCGACTGGTACGGCATCGAATTTGGAGACTCCAGTGCAGATGAGGAATGCGTCATCAAGTACGCCGATATCGAATACGCCGTAAACGGAATCAATTGTTACCGGGCCAATCCCAGGATTGAGAACAACACCATTTCCAACAGCTCAAATTACGGCATCTATCTCTATTATTCCTCGCCAACCATAAAAAACAACAACATCCAATATTCCTATTGGAGAGGCATCTACGGCTACGCATCCGACCCGTATATTGAAAACGACACCCTCACCTACAATTCGGATGGTGTTTATTTCTACTACTCTTCCAACCCCCGGTTGTACAATAACACCATCAACAACAACGACATTGGCGTCTATTCCGAAAAAAGCTCTCCCAAACTCGGTCCCATATCCGGTTCGGGTAAAGGGAACAATGTGATAACCGGGAATTATATTGGTATTTTTGCGTATTACTACGCCAACCCGTTTTTAGGAAGCACCGATTCGGAGAACAATCGGATCGGCGGACATAATTCCGTATATGGAGTAAATGGCGATATTGGTCATCAAAACGTAAGGGCCATTTCGAACTCCGATGTGGACGCCCAGTGGAACTGGTGGGGAGCCTTTCCTCCCCCTTCTAACCGTTTTTATACCGACGGCACTTCCACCATTGATTATTCGAATCCCCTTTCCTCCGATCCCAACGGCGGCGATCAGGGTGGTACCCTGGCCTTCGGGTTTGCCTCGGAACTTACGCGCAAGAAAACCACCCTGGCCGGCAGCCCCGCCGTGCGCGGGAACAAACCCGACACCACCACCGCGGCCGGACTTGCAGGATACGCCAAGGACCTCCGGCTGTACGGTAAACACGACCAGGCTATCCGGATGTACAAATCCCTGATCCGCAAGTTCTCCGACACCCCCGAAGCACAGCAGGCCCTGGTACGCGTGATTTCACTCTACCGGGAAACCAAAACAAGGGGCTTAAGCGGATACCTAAACGGTCTGATTAACCGCCGCGGGATGGACGAACGCCTGCGAACCATTGCCTCCGACTTTCTCATCGGCGCCTATGTGGATGAGGGGGACATAAGCAAGGCCGTCGGCGCCGCGGGAAGGATCATCAAACGCTTTCCCGGTACCGAACATGAATACACGGCCCTGTTTGAACTGTTCACAATCTATCACAATGAGTTAAACGACAGTACCAAAGCGGCGGAAACGTTGGCGGTAATGAAACGCAAGTATCCCGATTACCGACTGACCATGACAGCGCAGGTGGCCCTGGGCGAGGAGGTGGACCTCTCCAAACTCCGGGATTTCGGTAACCTGCGGGGTGGCAAGGAAACGGCCGCGGAGATGGAAGAGCCCCTGCCCAAGGAGTACCGTTTGGGGAACAACTATCCCAATCCCTTTAACCCCACCACGGTAATCCCTTACGAACTGCCGGTGGACTCTTACGTGAGCCTGGTGATCTATGACCTGCTGGGCAGGGAAATCGTTAAGCTCATAGACGGTGAAATGACCGCCGGTTTCCGCCAGGTTGAATGGAACGGGAAAGACCGCTTCGGGAACCAGGTCGGCAGCGGGGTCTATCTCTACCGCATCTCCGCCCGCGGTATGGACAGCAATGAGCCCGCCGGACAGCGATCCTTTGCCCGCTCGGGGAAGATGGTCCTGGTCAGGTAACCGCGGAAACAGTGACTTCAGGAAGCGCGCCGGGATTTACTCTCCGGCGCGCTTCCCGCCTGTGATATCCGGGAAATGATAGCATTTAAGGCCCAGGAAATCGAATCCTTTTTGTGCAGGATCAGGAGATCCTGCACGATCATAAAAAGGACAAAGGACGTAGTCCGAACCCCGACCTTTTCGTTGCGATCTGCCAAATGAAACCAAATTCCTCGCTGACAAATCGATTTTATCGATGGTCGATAACCGGAACGCTCGTTCTGGTCCTGCTTCTTTTTTATGATCGGATGATGTGGAGTTTTCAGGCCCCCAAAAACCTGTTTCTTCAAATTGCCGTTTTCGGAGTTCTCTTCCTCCATTTCTTAAAACCGAGAACGAATTTCCGGTTCGGCCTGCTCGATTCCGTCGTCCTGTTCCGGCTGGTGTTTATTGTCCTGCTTACCGTTTTTTGGGGGAATACCGACGACCTTTTCACCCGGCTGGATGTGCTCGCGTACCTGACCCTTTTTTATTTTCTGGTTCAACTGAGCTTCCCGACGGACGGGCACGGCCTCACTGACCCGGCCGGCAAGTATTTTTCGTGGCTATCACTTACCGGCACGCTTATCGCCGTTTACGGCATCATGCAATATTTCGGAATGGACATTTTTTACCCGCGGGGATATTCGTACTATGAATCAAGAGTGGTCGGCACTTTTGGGAATGCCAATACAATGGGAGGCTTTCTGGCTGCGGTTTTTCCGTTTGCCGTCTATGTCACGTTCCTTGCGGCGAATAAAAAACAAAAAATCTTCCGGGTGGTCTGCTCCCTGTTGATGATTACGGCGATTATCCTGACCCTGAGCCGGGGGGCCTGGATGGCGTTGTCCGTGGTACTGTTGATTGCGGGATATTTCGCCGCGCGGAAAAGGATGGGAACACTTTTTGCCAAACGTTCCTACCGGGTCGGCACCGTTGTACTGGTTGCCGGGATTCTCCTCCTCCTGGCCTGGCAGGTTTACCAGTTGAACCCCTCCTCGGCCAGGGGTAGATTTTTCGTGTGGAAAATAAGTTTGAAAATGATCGCCGATCATCCGCTGACCGGCATCGGTTACGGCCGGTACGGAACACGCTACCTGGACTACCAGGCGGACTACTCTGACGATCCGCGCAACGCCCCGGATTTCGACCGGGCGGCAAACATAAAACAGGCCCATAACGAGTATTTACAGGTCCTGGCCGAAACCGGCGTCATCGGATTCATCCTGTTTTTGTCCGTCTTTATTATCGCCTGCCGAAATATCGCAGATCTGGTCAAAGCGGCCGGAAAGGATAAAAAGGAACGGGCGCTGGCCTTGGCCCTGGCCTCATCCCTGACAATCACAGCGTTGCACTCGCTGGTCGACAGTCCCCTGCATACTTTGCCGGTGAATATCCTTTTTTACTTTGTTCTTGGTCTGATCTCGTTCGGAACCAAAAGTATCGGCCGTAAATATGAGCGGCTCCCGGAAAGAACCGGGATCGAATTTTCGTTCAATAACCATTGGTCATTGGCGCTTATCGCCTTTGGAATCTTTGCCTGGGGTTCATTCGACGCGGTCAGAAAAGCGAACGGTTACATTGCCTGGCGCAAGGGTCAGGATTACGTGGCGCGCGGGGAATGGTACAGGGGCATAGAAGAATACGAAAAAGCAACCCGGATATTGACCGGCGCGGGGGAACTCCGGTTCCATCTCGGCGCCGCCTATGCCTACACCCGGCAGCCTGAAAAAGCATTGGCCTGTTTCAAAACGGCGCAGGCTACGTTTAACGATAAAAATCTTCATATAACGAAAGGTTCGGCGCTCTACCAAACAGGACGGTACGAGGAAGCGGAAGCAAGTTTCAGAACGGCCTTAAGAATGTACCCGAAACTTCTGCTTCCGCGTTTATGGCTCGCGGAAATGTACCTCAACAGGGGGAAAGTCCCGGACGCTGTCACGGAATTGAAAACCATTACAACCATCCAGCCAAAGGTAATTACCGATGAAATCAGGAGTATCAAAAAAGATGCGGAAAAATTGCTTGAAATTTATGCTGCCGAAAAAACCCAATAAAAAATTTGTCAAATCATTCCTCCTATGCGTGCTTATTACAGGAATGTTCTTCCCTGCCGGTTGTTCGCGTAGCGGTGAGGAAAAATCAATTCAATATCAACTGTCAAGCCTGGACGGAATGAACAATGAATTCCTGCGACAATGGCTTGTTTTGGGTCCCTTCCCCAAAGCCATTGATTTAAAATACGACCCGGATCACGGAAAACAATGTACCGGGTTTTATGCCGATTTCCTCGCGAACGCGGGGGGCGAACAAAATATCCGTCCGGTCGAAGGCAACACTCACATAACCGATTACGAAGACACCTTAACCTGGCGGTATCATAAAACTTCCTCCAACATGGTAAATTTTAATGAAATATTTTCCCCCAATGATTACACCGTGGCGTACGCCTATTCTGAAATCGTTAGCCCGGACGACCGGGAAATATTGTTTGCCCTGGGCAGCGACGACGGCATAAAAGTGTGGGTTAACGGGGATGTGGTTCATGAGAATCACCGGGCCAGAGGGCTCCACTACGACCAGGATCGGGTGGTGGTAAAACTGAAAGCAGGCAACAACAGAGTACTTGTGAAAGTGGACGAAGGAGTAGGAGCCTGGGGCTTTGCGCTGCGCCTGGAATCCAGGGCCGATGCCTTTGAATATGCGAAATCCAACCCGGATAAAATGTGGCAATACGCCCTGGTCGACTACGTAATTCCTCCCGGCGACACTCTTTCGCTCAGAAAAGGGGACATGCGTTTGTCTTTGTTGCCGGAAATTCCGGACGCGCGACTGACAATTGAACATTCCGCAACAAAATACAGGAAGACGTGGGATGTGGAATTCGGGCGGGCGCTGAAAATTCCTATGGAAAAACTGCCAATGGGACTGTATTCGCTGACGATTACATCCGGCCCGGCTGACGGTTCCGTCATATATCAGAGCAAATTTTACCACGGGGATACACAACCGTTGCGTGAATATTATCCCCGGCGGTTCGAACCATATCTGGCAGGGAGCGACCGTAAAACCGAAATCAATATCACGGCGGTCCTGGAACGGTTAAAAGTATTGTATGAATATGGCAGGGATGGTTTCCGGCCGCGGTTGAATTATCGGCTGGTGGAACTGATTTCCGAAATGGACGCCATTTTGGGATTCCTGGAGGCCGGGGAAGAACCGTTCAAACATCGGACGGGAACCCACATTCGCGGATATTATTCCGCGATTGATGACACGGCGCAATATTATCAGGTTTATGTCCCTGACAACTATGATAAAAACCGTCCCATGCCGGTGGTGATCCACCTGCACGGTATTTTCGGTGATGACCGGCCGTTTCACAAAAGCATACCTCTCGACCGCACCCCGGTTCTCCGCACCATTGAAAAACACGCCCGCGACAACGGCTTTATCGCCATCTGGCCGCACGGCCGGGGCAACGCCGTTTACAAAGGGATCGGGCGGGACGATTTCTTCGCGGTGCTTAACGAAGTGAAAAACGATTACAACGTGGATAAAGATCGAATATACCTGACAGGATATTCGTACGGAGGGTCGGCGGCCCTGGAGATTGCTTCCCAATATCCCCACCTGTTCGCCGCCGTGGCGCCGATCGCGGCCTTTACGGATTACCGGTTGTCCCTGGACCCCCGGGAGGCGCTTCATGAAAGCGACCGGAAATGGCGGGACGCGAATAATATCATCCGCTACGCAAAGAACCTTGCGCACGTGCCGGTATTCATTCAACATGGCGACAATGACAACTATTGCGACCTGAAAAATTCCACCCGGCTTTACGACATCTTAAAATCGGTCGGTAACGACGTCAGGTTGAAAATAATCCCCGGGGCCAACCACTTCAATTTCATCGGTGATCCCCTGGATTCCGTTTACCAATGGTTCAAAGACAAGCAAAGGGTGAAAAACCCTGAAAAAGTGTTCTTTTCCACTTCCAGACTGAAATACAACCGTGCGTACTGGCTGACCATCGAAAGCCTGACGAAACGCCTCGATTTGGCTTCGATCGAAGCGAAAATCAAAGGGAATACAATTTTCGTGAAAACCGGGAATGTTTCCTCCTATGGGCTGGAATTGAACGATGAACTCCTGGATACGAGCAGGGAAGTTGCCGTGATTACAAACGGCCGGGAAAGTTTTCGCGGTTATCTCCCGGCGGACGGAAAACTTTTAATCAATCTGGAAAAGGATACAATTTCCGGGAGTCAAAGCTCTGAAGGACCGATCAGTGAAATCTTTGCCGCTCCTTTCGCGCTTGTGCCCGGAACGGCGGGGACGGAGGAACAGAAGAGAGCGAACCTTGAGGTAATGGATAATTTTCTTGATGCCTGGAAAGGAAGGTTTTTCACCAATCCGCGGATTATCGATGACGTGGATATCGGCGATGAGGAAATCGACAAATACAATTTAATCCTGTTGGGCGGTCCGGAATCGAACCTGATTGCCCGGAAAATAATCGCCGGTTTGCCGATTGCGCTTACCGACAGCATCCTTACTTTCGGGGGAAAAAGTTTTCGACAGACGAGTCCGTACGGTTTGCAGTTGCTTTACCCGAACCCCCTGAACGGGAACAAACTTGTTCTATTATATGCGCGGTCCGGGTGGGAACCGGACAGCAGGGAAAGGAAATTATTTGACCGGTTTATGATCGATGCCTGGTATGATTTCCTTTTGTTTGACAGTCAGACCCGCGGTCCCGCCTCCGCCCCTTTAATAGGGTTTTTCGATTCGAACTGGCAAATTAACGACGCGCTGATGTGGAGCATACAGGAGTTGCCATACTGAAAATTCCCAATGAATCAGGACGACAAAGTTGAAAAGCTCAATAGTACAGTGTATCGGGAGAATTATCTCCGGCATTTGTTCTTTTAAAATACTTTTGTGTTGGTGGCTTTTCTCCCGGATTATGCATTAACAACCAATTAAACGAATTAAACGAAAAGAATATCAAAAGTTAAGTCAAGTTATTGAAGTAACCTTTTCACTTAGAAATACTGATTTGAATCCTATTCCGTTATCTTCGTTTACTTCGTTGTTCCTATTGTATCGTGTGTGGAACGAAATAGAATAATGCGTCGCACATTCCATTTCATCACTTAACTTTTTCGTGTTTGCCCAACCCACACTTTCAGAACCCGTTTGTCGCCGTTGTAATCGGCAATCAATTCCGGTTCGGAAAAGCATTTTCCTTTAAACAGCGCCGCCGCTTTGCGCGGATGGTCGCCTAGTCCCACTTCCAGCACCAGGCATCCTCCGTCCCTCACCAATTCAGGCGCCACTTCCGCCAGGCGGCGATAGAAACTTAATCCGTCGTTATTATCCGTCAGGGCATGGTGCGGTTCATAATCCACCACATCTTTCATTAAAGAGCTCATTTCGTCAACGGTAACATACGGCGGGTTGGAAACGACAATATCGAACGGACCGTCAACCGTGGATTTAAAAAAATCCATCCGGATAAAACGAACGTTGGTAATGTCCAGGTTTTGGGCGTTTAAGCGGGCCACTTCGAGGGCTTCTTCGGCGATATCAAGCGCCACAACCCTGGCTTGCGGCAGTTCATGCGCCATGGCCAGGGCGATACATCCGGAACCGGTTCCCACATCCAGAATACGCGGACTTTCCCGGTTGCCGGCGGCATGGATCGCCACATCCACCACCCGTTCGGTTTCGGGACGCGGAATCAACACGCCGGGATTTACGCTGAATTTCAGTCCGTAGAATTCCGCGGTTCCGGTAATATATTGCAACGGCTCCCTGTTAAGACGGCGTTTTACCCATCCCCGCAGGGTTTCCAACTGGGATTTTTCGAGCGGCTCCTCGAAACGCAGGTACAGGTCAATCCGACTACAGTTCAGAAGGTCCCGGAGCAACCATTCGATTTCCCGGCGTGGATTCTCAAAGCCGCGGGAGGCGAAGTACTCCTCCGCCCAATGAATCAGGTCAATCACCCGCCAAATTTTCCTGTCTGCGCGGGCCGGGGACATCGATTACTCAGCCATTAGCTTGGCTTGTTGATCCGCCAGGCGAAGGCGTTCGATCAGTTCGTTCAAATCGCCGTCCAGGATGGCATCCAATTGATAGGATGTATAATTAATCCGGTGGTCGGTCAGGCGTCCCTGGGGAAAATTGTACGTCCTGATCTTGGCTGATCGATCGCCGGTGGAAACCAGCGATTTACGGACCTGGGCCCGCTCCCGGGCAATTCTTTCCTGCTCCAGGGCCAGTAACCGGGAACGGAGAACTTTCATGGCCGCGGCCCGGTTTTTATGCTGCGATTTTTCGTCCTGGCAGGTGACCACCAGGCCGGTGGGCAAATGCGTAATACGAATCGCCGACTCGGTTTTGTTCACGTGTTGCCCGCCGGCTCCGCTGGCACGAAAGGTGTCGATTTTCAAATCAACGTCTTTAACCTCCACATCGGCCTCTTCCGCTTCCGGGAGTACGGCCACGGTAGCCGCGGAAGTGTGTACCCGGCCCCCGGCCTCCGTTTTCGGCACGCGCTGAACACGGTGAACTCCGCTTTCATACTTCAATTTTCCGTAAGCGCCTTCCCCCTCCACCGCAAATACGATCTCCTTATACCCCCCGATCCCGGTCTCATTCACGGCCATTACGTTATATTGCCAATGGGACCGCTCGGCAAAGCGGGTATACATGCGAAACAGATCGGCGGCAAACAAGGCGGCTTCCTCGCCGCCGGTGCCGGCGCGAATCTCAACAATGGTATTCCGACTGTCATTGGGATCTTCAGGCAACATCAATACCTTTAATTCATTCTCTTTTTGGACCAGGGCCGCTTCCAGTTCAACCAGTTCATCCTTGGCGATTTCCTTCAGTTCCTCGTCCCCGCCGACCAGGATTTGTTTGTCATCCTCGATCTGTTTATAAAGAGATATGTATTCCTTCCCCAGGAAAACAATGGGTTCCAGACGGCGATGTTCCCGGGCCACTTCTTTCAGGCGGTCCTTATTCGTGATCACGGCCGGGTCGGTTAATTGCCGTCCCAACTCCTCGTAATGTTCGATTATGCTTTGTATTTTATTTATCATTCAATGGCCTCAGCCAGGTATTCCTTCCCGATCACGTCTTCGTAACGTTCTCCGAAAGCCGATTTTAGAGCGGTAATGGCCACTTCCACCATGTTGTCTTCGGGCGGACGGGTGGTAATATTTTGCAACCACAATCCGGGGGCTCTCAACATCCGGACAAGCAGTTTATCTCCATGGCGGGCGGTAAACTTGATTACCTCGTAGGACACGCCGGCCACGAACGGGATTAAAGGGAGATGGAGCGCCAGGCGCGCAAACAGCGGCAGGGGACCCACCAGGGCGATGGCGACCGTATCAATCAGCGCGAACACCAGGATCGCCGATAAAAGCACAATGAACAAAAAACTGGTGCCGCAACGAGGATGCTGGGTGGGAAAGGCCTGGGCGTTTTCCACCGTTACTTCCTGTCCCGATTCAAAATTATACACCACCCGGTGTTCGGCACCGTGGTTCTGGAATAAACGGCGCACATCCTTCAGTAAGGAAATGATTGCCAAATAGAGAACGAAGAATAAAATCCGAAACAATCCCGCGATTAAATTGAACGCCAGAGCATCTTTCCCCAACTGCAACAATTTACTGGTGATCCAGTAGGGCGCCACCATGAACAGGGAAACGGCCAGAACAACAGCCAGGGAGGTGGAAAAAAAGGCGGCCAGCCTGCCGGGTTTTTCTTCGGGAGTTTCGGGAGAAACGGCAATATCGGCGGACCATTGGAGGGTTCGAAAGCCGATCCGCATGGCTTCATAGAGGGAAATTATCCCGCGCAGGATCGGTTTTTTCCACTTGTCCGATCGCTCCATGCGGGAAATAAATTCATGCCGGTCAACCTGTATTTTTCCTTCCGGATCCCGAACAGCGGTCGCATACGCTCCCGGGACCCGCATCATGACGCCTTCGATTACTGCTTGTCCTCCCACCAGAATGGAGGGTTTCATTACCGCGAGTGTCAGGAATCTTTTCATGTGCATAAAAAAATGGCTTCCTGATGATGGTCCAAACCATCCCGCGAAGCCATTTTTATGTAGTTTGGCTACCGGCCTAATTTGCCATATTTTTTCTCGAACTGCTCAATCCGCCCGGCCGTATCCACCAGCTTTTGCTTGCCGGTGAAAAAAGGATGGCACTGATTGCAAATTTCAACGCGCTGGTCGCCCACCGTACTGAATACCTGAAAAGTATTGCCACAGGCACAATGAACGGTTCCCAAAGTATATTCAGGATGAATTCCTGTTTTCATTTTACTACTCCTGCCTAATTAATCCAATTTTTCCAAAACATGTTTTACGCGGGCTATGCCTTTTCTTATTTGATCCTTGCTGGTTGCAAAGGAAAAGCGGACATGCCCCGGAGCGCCGAAACCGTCGCCCGGCACCGTAACCACTTTTGCCGAATTCAGGATATATTCACCCAAATCAAAGGTGTCCTCAATTATTTTTCCATTGGCCCGTTTTCCCAAATAGTATGACATATCCGGGAAAGCGTAAAACGCACCGCCCGGCAGATTGCATTCAACCCCCGGAATATCATTCAGCAGTTGTACGATCAGATCGCGGCGTTCCAAAAATTTCTGCCGCATGAAAGCCACGGATGACTGATCACCCGTCAAGGCCTCTATCGCCGCTTTTTGCCCGATGGAATTGGCGCACGATGTAGCCTGCCCCTGAATCTTGGACATGGCTTTAATGAGCGTTTCATTCCCCGCCGCATAGCCGATCCGCCAGCCCGTCATGGCATAGGTCTTCGATAAACTCAGACATGTCAAAACCTCGGCTCCGACAGTATTCAGCTTCTCGGCGCTGACAAACGGATCGCCGTACACCAACTGCTCGTAACATTCATCCGCAATCACCAACCAATTATGTTCGGCTGCCAGTTCCAATACCCGCACAACAGCTTCTTTAGACCAGACACCACCGGTGGGATTGGACGGTGAATTGATAATCACGCCTTTTACCCGGTCGGTAATCTTAGCCTCCAGGTCATCGAAATCGGGTTCGAATTGCCGCTGGGCCACGGTTTTAACAATTACCGGTTCCGCGTCCGCCAAACGGACAAATTCAGGGAAGGAAACCCAGTAAGGAGCAAAAATCAATACTTCGTCACCTTTGTCAAACAGCGCCTGACAGGCGTTGTAAAGGCTTTGTTTTTCACCGTTTGAAACCAGAATCTGGCTGGGTTCGTAATGCAAACCGTTTTCCCGTTCCAACTTCCGGCAAATCGCCTGGCGCAGTTCCAACATTCCCGACCCGGCCGTGTATTTCGTATAACCTTCATCAATGGCGCGCTTGGCGGCCTCCCGTATGTTCTCAGGCGTATTGAAATCCGGTTCCCCGACACTGAAATTGATCACATCTTCTCCCTGTTCCCGCAATTCGGTTGCGCGGGTAGCCATTTCCAATGTGAAAGAAGGTTTTACTCTCCGGACTCGTTCTGCAAACTTAATTTTGGGTTGGTTCCGTTTCATATGTTGTGTTGCTTTCTATGATATTCCTCGCGGTTGAATTTATCGTCCAGTTCCTCGTCTTCAGGAAGTTCGGTCCCGCTCTTTTCACTTTTTCTTTTCGGCGCGCTGAACGGCGGTTGTGACCCTTCCTCAACTTCGAATTCCTCGGAAAGAACCCGTTTGGTCGAACCGGTTTTGCGAATCGAACGCTTACGGGGTTTCGGCACTTCTTCCACCCGGACGCTTTCCAGTTCGAAGTCGTCTTCGGATATCTCCTCGACATCCGCCTTGGGAGCGTCGGATTGTAAAGCGTTTTCATCGAAATGGAACATGTCGGGATTAAACAGACCGTAAATGGTACCGTAACCACGGGTAATTCCATTCCCTATTCCCAGATAATTGGGGAGGATGAAGTTGGTCCGGAATTCGCCGTAAAAGGCGCCCCAGTTATTTTCGTCGACCGGGCGTGGGAACAACGAAGTTAAAGACGTCTTCGTGTACACTCGCTCTTCAAGGTCCAAACCCATCTCCCGTGCCAGAAACACGATGTTTTGACCCAGCAGACGGTTCAGGAAGATGACCCGTTCCGCATTATTCAAAAATCGATAACGGCTGCCTGTTGTCTGATTTAACGCCACCCAGGGGGTGATAAACCGGTAACGGATCAGACGATTAATGGGTTTAAAGCGATTATTGCTCTCTTCCAGATCCACATCCAGCACCTGGAAGGTTATGTTCCCGAAATCAAGGAAATTGAACTGTTTTGCCAACTCAAGTACCGGTTCTACACCTTCGCCGATCCCCACAACATATATCTGTTCGTTCAGGATTTTTACCTGCACACGGGGATAGAGAAAGCGTTCCCGGTACCGTCCGTCCAGCATGGGAACGATTTCCTCATCCGGGTATTGCTTCATAAACACACCTTTAACCTGGTAAGGTGTCTTCTTTACTGGTTTGTCAGTTATCAGCTTGGCGATTACTGCACGTACCTCAGGATAGCTTTTTTGCATTGCTACACCTCACTAATATTTTAAAAAAACCTGCTACACACTTACTCAAATATAAACATTTTATTGACTCATAGTATCCAAAAATTCTTCATTGGATTTGGTCCTCCGCATGCGTTCCTGCAGAAATTCCATCGCTTCAATAACATTCATTTCATTTAACAACTTCCGTAAGATCCAGATCCGTCCCAACCATTTCTTTGACAATAACAATTCTTCCCGACGGGTGCCGGAACGAATCAGATCAAAAGAGGGATAAATCCGGCGATCACTCAGTCGTCGATCCAGGACCAGTTCCAGGTTTCCGGTGCCTTTGAACTCTTCAAAGATAACATCATCCATGCGGCTGCCGGTATCAATCAGAGCCGTGGCAATTATGGTCAGGCTTCCGCCTTCTTCCGTGTTCCTTGCCGCTCCGAAGAATTGCTTGGGTCGTTTTAACGCATTGGCGTCCACACCGCCGGATAAAATTTTACCGCTGTGAGGAATAACCGCGTTATGAGCCCGCGCCAGGCGGGTAATGCTGTCCAGCAGGATCACAACATCATCACCGAACTCCACCATTCGCTTGGCCTTCTGCAACACCATATCGGCCACCGACACGTGCCGTTCCGGCGGTTCGTCAAAAGTGGAACTGACGACCTCCGCGTCCACATTGCGCTTCATGTCGGTAACTTCTTCCGGCCGTTCATCAATCAGCAGTATTAACATTTTTGTCTTGGGGTGGTTCTGCCGAATACTGTTCGCCAATTTTTGGAGCAGAACGGTCTTTCCCGTCTTGGGTTGCGCAACAATCAACCCACGTTGACCCTTCCCAACGGGAGCAATCAGGTCCATGATCCGCATGGACATGTTTTTCGGGTCCGTTTCCAGGTTGAATTTTTGATCCGGGTATAAAGGTGTAAGATTGTCAAACAGAATGGCCTGCTTTACGTCCGCGGGAGGGCGTTCATTGACCATATCAACTTTTAACAAAGCGTAAAACCGTTCTTTCGCTTTTGGCGGTCGGATCTGACCGGCTATCTGATGCCCGGTTCGCAAACCAAAACGCTTGATTTGTGACGGGCTTACATAAATATCATCGGGGCCGGGGAGGTAATTAAAGTCGGGGCTACGCAAAAATCCGTATCCGTCGGGCAAAACCTCCAATACACCACGCGCGTACAAAGACCCCTGCTTCTCCGCCTCTTCCTGGAGAATTTTTACGATTAGTTCCTGTTTATTCAGCCCTGAATACCCCTGGATTTCCATCCCCTGGGCGAGCTTGGTTAGCTCCTTAATTTTAAGGGCTTGCAGTTCATTGACATCCATAAAGAAATATCCCAATTGAGTTGATAGTTGTTCGGGAAGGAAAAAACCTATATAAAAATATGAAAAATCCTTCGACGAGTAGGTGAAAACCGAAGAGATAAATTACATCAAATGACCCCATTGTCAAAGGGAAATTCAAACTCCCGAAATACGGCTCCGGCAATATAATGACTTCCGAAAATCAGGCCCGGACGGCACTGATTTGACTCCCCGCGCAACTGACAAAAAGCCGCTCCAAACGGTTTAATTACCTGGCAGGTGACACCAAAATCACTAAGCGCACATTCCAATTTATTGGCCTTCATAACTCCTGCCCCAGGTACATCGGTTATGATCAGTTCGGCAAAATGTTCCCGGAGAACCGGCGCTATCCTTCCCAATTCCTTATCTGCTTTCACCGCAATAACGCCCCGCGGTTTGTTTTGATACAAATTCCGCAGGGTTCCGGCGGCGGCACCTATGCCCTGGGCATTGTGCGCCACATCGTAAAATATCGGTTTGGTCCGGTGCAGCCGCTGCAATCGTCCCGGCCACCGTACATTGACAAGTCCCCCGGCTATAAAATCCCCGGCTACTTCAGGATCCAGTACCCGCACCGTTTGAATTGCCAGGGCCGCGTTTTCGACCTGATGTGCCCCTAATAATACGGTTACATAATTACATCCTTTAAATGCAAACCGACTTCCCGAATCTTTAATGGAAAAAATGCCCATATCTTTCTTCTTTACCCGGTAAACACGTGCCTTTTTTGCTGCGGCTTGTTCCAAAAGCACTTTTTCAACTTCCGGTGGTTGAGGGGCCAGAACCAGGGGGGTGTTTTCCTTGATGATACCGCTTTTTTCAAAAGCGATGGTCTTAAGGTCGGGCCCCAGCAAATCCGTGTGGTCCACATCTATGGAAGTAATTACCGACACCTCCGGTGTCAGAACATTCGTGGAATCCAGCCGCCCCCCCAAACCGGTTTCAATTACCGCCATATCCACTTTCCGCCGGGCAAAATACCAACATGCCAGGGCTGTAGTCGCTTCGAAAAAGGTAGATTCCAGCGCCTCAAAGTCCGCCCGGTGTCGATTGACAAATTCCACAATCTCGTCATCGGAGATCGGAATACCGTTTACCCGGATACGTTCATTGAAACGAACCAGGTGGGGCGATGTATAGAGCCCCACGCGGTAACCCGCCTGGCGCAGAATCGAAGCTGTCATTGCCGCCGTTGACCCCTTCCCGTTTGTCCCGGCGATATGCACCGCGGAAAACAAACGGTGTGGGTTGCCGCATTTCTCCAGGAGAATCCGGGTATGTTCCAAACCCACCTTGATTCCCCGGCGACGGAGATTGTAAAGGTAGGTCAACAAATCCTGCAATCCGTTTTGCATTACGGTTTCTTCCGGGTTCAATCGGTTTTCTTTGGCTGGTGATGTTTCACGCCGGGGGGACTTAAAATAAAAGGCTTGAACCGAATTCTTCTTAACAGGACATCACGGCAGGTGAACCGTCTCTATTCCGGCCAGACCGGTTCCTAAAAAACGTCCGGCTACGGTTTCGAACCGGGCCGGCAAATCCGTCACGAAACAGTTAAATGTACCTTTTTCGGAACGATCACTCCGTAATCCGTTTTTGTCCAACACCCGGGCTGTTTCCGCGGCTACAGCTTCCGCCGAATCGACCAGTACGGTACCCGGATTGACCTGTTCCTGCAACGCCGGTTTGAGCAACGGGTAATGGGTGCAGCCTAAAATCAGCGTGTCAACCCCGGCTTGATTAAGCGGTTGCAGATAGTGTTTAATGACAGCCGTTGTAACGTCTCCCTCCAACCAACCTTCCTCAACCAGGGGCACGAAAAGCGGACATGGTCGGCTGATTACTTTAACCGTCTTGTTTCGTTTTCTCAGCAATGTTTCATAGGAACCGGATGAAACGGTGGCAATCGTTCCGATAACCCCGATATGGTGATTAAGGGTTGCTTTCAGGGCCGTTTCGACGCCCGGTTCAATCACGCCGATAACGGGAACTTCCACGGTTTTCCGCAGCGCTTCCAACGCCAAGGCCGAGGCTGTATTGCAGGCCACCACAATCATTTTCGCGCCGGAGGACAAGAGGAAGTCGGTAATTTGTTGCGCATATTCCAACACCAGTGCGGGACTTTTATTTCCATACGGGACTCGGGCGGTATCACCTAAGTAAATTACCGCTTCCCGGGGAAGGGCTTCCCGAATCGCCCGTACCACCGTAAGTCCTCCCAAGCCGGAGTCAAAAATTCCGATGGGGCTATTGTTCGTCACTTACCCCTCGGCCAACACCAGTTCGCGGGATTCTTTAAATTTCAGGATAGCGTTAAAGATTGCCTGGGCAATATTCTGGCGATAGGCTGCCTTCTTTAATTTTTTCTCTTCGCTGGGATTGGACAGGAACCCCACCTCGACCAACACATTGGGCATACTGGCACCGATCAGTACGTAAAACCCGGCTTGTTTTACCCCCCGGTCAGGAGATTTCGTTTTACGCGACAATTCCGTTTGGATCATGGCTGCCAAATCTTCACTCTCTTTCATAAACATACTTTGCGCCATTGTGGCCATGATCAGGTTTTCACCGGTTAATTCCTTATATTTCCTGTTCGTCATATCCTCCAGCTTAATCGCCGCGTTTTCACGCGAAGCCACCTCGATCGCGTCATCCGTTTTTCCCGGACGAAGGAGGTAGGTTTCAAATCCCCTGGCGTTCCGGTTCGGATTGGAGTTGCAATGAATACTGACAAACAACTTGCCGTTATGTTCATTTGCTATCTTGGTTCGTTTCCAGAGGGGAATAAAAACATCCTCGTCGCGGGTGTAAATCACTTTAATCCGCGTGTTCTTCTCCAACAATAAACCGGTTCGTTTTACAATATCAAGGGTGATATCCTTCTCTTTGGTGCCGTATTTACCCCGGGTGCCGCCATCCTTGCCACCGTGGCCCGCATCCAATACGATTGTGTCCAGACGCCAACGGTTCTTTACTTCCTTGATCCGCGCCGCGCTCTTGGAAAGCGGCGTGCGTAAGGTTACCACCACTTCGCTGGGTTCGCTGTTTTCATAAAATTCATGACCCTCAATATCGGACCGTAATTGAAAGGCCAACTGTACCGATTCTCCCAATTGGTCCGCCACCACTCTTCGAATCACACCGCGCGTGTCTGTCTTTTTGATTTCCGTTGTATCGACAATACCACCTTTAATGGTAATATAGAACCAACCGTTGGTGTTTTTAAAGGTACTGATGTTTCCTTCCCCGAAGTGCTCTCTGGTGCGTATTCGTAAAATAGTACCGTTGGCCTTTTCATCGATCGTCAGTCCGAGAATATTGAATTCCACCATATCGATGTCCAGCAACTGTTTCCGGGGATCGTACGTCAGACCGGGGAGGACGGTCATACGAAGAATCGGGAAGAAAGCTTCGGCCGGCAAATAGATGTCCCTACCCTCCATAATGGCATAGGCCGGCATCTGGTAGACTTGTTCATCAACAATGATAAAACTTGTTTCAGCCGATATTTTAATGCGATGATCGCCAAGATAAAGCACCATCTTCCGGCGTTTTTCATTCTCAAAAATCCGCGAAGCCAGCACTTGCGCCAAATCTCTGGCCGAGAAATAGTCCCCGGACATACGACTCAGGGTTTTGATTTCCGCTTCGCTGTTATTGGTACGATTGATTACCCGGATCGGTGAAGCCGATAAAACCGTGCTGATAAGCAACCAAAGAAAAACGATCGTGTGCGGGCGTTTCATGTCGGTGAATTTATCTCCCGCGACGTCTCCCTTGCAACAGGGTTGGAAAATAGGTTTGCGGGACGCGGGAATACTGTATTTACTCTAATCGGCTACATAACAAACTCCGCGACCAACGCCCCTTCCGTTACCGGGTTACCGGCAAAACGTAAATCCGGCCAGGTCACTCTGTACCTCGCTCCGATTTTAAATCCCTCCGGGGATCGATAGAGTATTTTCAGTCCCGGCGCATGCCCGCTGACGGCATACATGCGAGTGCGCATCTCACCCGGTAAATTTACATCCCAGAAATAAATCCCGGCCTTGTAACCTTCAACCACGGTGGTTACCCAGTCAAGGGTAACGGTTGTCACTTCCCCGCTCCGAATCCACAGTAAATCAATCCCTTGTCCGGTGGCGGAAATCGGGCCGGACCGAAAATCTGTTTTATTCCAATTAAGTTTCCAAGTGGTGTTTTTGTCCCGTTTATACTTTACGATAATCTTCAATGTCCGTTTGAATGTTTTGCTTGGTATCATCCGGGGGAAATATGTAGTCTTATTTTCGTTGGTACGGATTTCTTCCTTCCACTGGAGCCGCCAGTCTGCGTGTGCCCATTTTCCCTCCCAACGCCAGGCACTGTCCCTTCCGCGGGACGGAAATTTTATGTCGTTTCTCAAAAGTCGCTCCGCGTATAAATCTCCGTACAGGGTGACTTTATATCGGCCCTTCCTGATAACAAGCCCCTGATACACGCCGGTTTCACTGCGTTCACTGCCCGTCCATTCCGCGAAAGGATTGGAACGCAAAGCCCTGAAACCGGGCGTGTACGACCTGACGGTAAATAAATACTGAATTGTTTTGCTGCGAATCTGACCACCAAACAGATATCCCCAGGTGTCGTTGAACCCGGCCGCACATTCGCCGAAGATTAACCAATGGTTTCCATTCCGGGACCCGAAAATGGAATATCCGCGAAATAATTTTCTTTGCCGATCCTCACCTGTCCATTCGTCCGAAGCCACAACCAGGCCGATTTGACTTCGTGTCGCGCGCAAACTCCATTGCCCGACAATTGACGTTTCACGCAATTTCCCCTTTTGCGCCGTTGTCATTTCCCCCGTATGTAATCCCGTGTCCCGCACATGTATATTCCCGTCAGCGTCGATATATCCGTCCCGGGGATTACGGCCCAAAGAAACAAGCCATTCACCCCACGGAGTGTTGTAGGTGATCCCCGCTCCCCGCAGGTTCCATGATTCGTGGCTGGAACGATAGGGTTGCAATCCCCGCCCGGCACGGGCGAGTGATGTAATGGTTTCGAATCCTTTTTTCACGGGAACCGACCGCCAGAACATCAGGCCATACCCCGACACGATTTGATGGTCTCCCAGGATCAATCGTCCTCTGGAATAGCGCCTGAGCAGGTAACCGGAACTCCGGTCGGTGATGAAACTTTCCCCGGGGTCTCGTTCCATAAACATTCCCACCTCGACCGACGGAAACACAACGCGCCCCCGCCATTGATAGCGAATATCCCCTTTTGACACCAGCGTTTGTTTCCAACTGATTCGCGGGTCCTCCGATGCTTGACTTTTTGCCAGGAGCTTTAACAATTCCCGCAAACGATCGGAAATTTCCGGGCGTTCCGGCAACGACGACACCCACCCGGAATCAGCGCCGGCTTGCAGAATCCGAACGTCACTTGCCGATAAAAACGAAAGCTGGGTCAATCGCGCGGCTTTTTCCGCCGTTATCCCCGGCGTACTCCGCGCCAACTCTTCCAGGACCAGGGCATCTTCCTCGGGAAGGATTTCCTCCGCGTCCCGACCCATTAGTACCGGGAGTTCTTCTACGCCTTGGGCTTTCAGGGAATTAAGGGCGATCCAGAGAAACACCCATCCCCATTTGCATTGAAAAGCGATTAATTTGCTGATAAAAGACGATCGCATAGTCTATGTACAGTTTATTGACAGAGAAAAAAATCCCGGCGTTAATCCGGGCGGGCTCCGAGGCATACCCCCCGGAAAAACCAAACCAGGAAACCGGTTCACAGGCCAGGCCGAACTCTAATCCGCCCCTATACTCCAGGTCCTGTTCCCATTCCAGTCGGGCCTTTAGGTTTTTTCGGTATTGCAATCCCAACCCGGTTGTAATGACTTGGGGCAGTCTCTCTCTTGTCCGGCCGATTTCCGGGGCGTTGATATTGCGAAGCGATGTGTTCCAATACCAGTCGGGTGCCGGGTAATAACGCCAGGATATGTTTATTCCCGTGGCAGCCGCCTGTCCGTAATTTCTTATCCGTACCTGGTAGTTCAGGATTGAAATTCCGATTTCAAGCCGCTTCATAATGGTTTTCCCGATCATCAGGGCCAATATGGATTCCCGATACAACGGATTCCCGAACGCACTCCCCCCAACTGCGATTCCCATCCCTAAAACGGGGGCGCTCACAGACCAGACTTCATGTTTCAGCTCTTTAATCTGGAACAAACGGTTCCACGAAAAAACGCCGTTGATACTTCTTCGCGCGGATAATCGGGCCGGATCGCCGAACGCGTTCAGCAAATCACCGTTTACAGCGTACGAATCCCTTCCACCGATCCCGTAATAAGCATAGGAAACCGGGAAAACATCAAATGCGGCTCGTAATAATTGCCCGGAGAAGAAGATTACCACGGGCAGAATCAGTAAACACCTGCGGCAGGACCTCCCACCACGGCGGATTGCCTTGGACCATTTCATATGCTAAAGGCCCCCATGTTAAAAAAGTCAATGAAAAGATCACATACAGTACAACACGAAAACAAAACGTATACTCCGATTATGAATTACATGTTTTTCTCCGATGAATCGACGGAAACAAAAACCGGTTTGCTTATTTGATGAAATTGCACGGTTTCAGCGAATAATATTTTGAAACCGAAACACCTTCTTCCGTGCGAATCCGTAGTTTTTCATCAAACCATCACGCGATAGTTTTAGCTATGAAATTCTCATCCCGTATCCACGGGATCCGGAACAACAAAGGTCTCTTTACAATTTGATTTTAATTATATTAAATATAGAACCTATCACGCCCCGATTCTCATCGGGGCGTGACCTCGTTACCTGTATACCGTTTTACTTTTTCTGGTACCACAAGGCGATGATAATCAACGCCAGCAAACCGGCTAATCCACCATCCCCAAACTGGCCAACAACCTTTCCAATTCCCGCAATTACGCCAAAATAATCATCGAAAAGAATGCCTATAATCACACCTAACACAACCAACATTTTCAACAGTTCGATCAGGTCGCCTAACCATTTATTAACGAGTGCCAAAGCGTCTTTCATATCTGCCTCCTGTTAGGCAGGGTGCGGAATCCCTCTTTCACGGGGACTCTACGCAAACCCCGTTAGTTATCCTAGGAATGCAATAAATACCAACAGCGCAAGTAATCCCGCGAATCCACCATCCAGGAACGCGTTTACCAGGTCGATTAGTCCGCCTATGGGATCAAAGCCAGTCGCAAAAAGGATATTCGCGAACACAAAAAGCACGATTAATCCTTTTATTAAACTGACAATTCCGTTTACAACATTCTCTACGGTTGCACTTACATCAGCCATGTTATCCTCCTTGGTTTAGTTGGTAACAAAAAACGGGGACAGAACTCCCCGTTTTGAAAGTCTTATGTGCTATAAATTGAATGTTGCTCAGGGTTCCTTCCCCACTCTTCGGTTGAACGGAATTTACATATATTTTTAATTATTTCAACAACTTTATTCGCCTTGACCGGGCAAAAAATCTTTTTACCGCTTTAAATCTCAATTTTGATTTTTCACCCTGATTTACCGTAAAACCGTCGGGCGCCGCGAATTACACTATCCACCACCAGATAGCGAATCATGAGAGGGGCCGGATACATACGGCAGGCCCACCGAACCAACCGGCGTACGATACAATTGAATACCAACCGGCCCTTTAAAGAGTGAATCCAATCCCCGGCCAATCTTTTCCGGTGCTGCGGGTAGCGCTTCAGCAGGACCGGTAAATTTGTGTAACCATATTGTTCCATCGCACGGCAAAACCGGGCGACGGTTCGTTGGTGATGATGTTGCGAAACGGAGCGGTCGACAAAGCGTAACCGGTCCGGAAAAGATTCCCGAATACGAATAGCAAGATCGGTATCTTCACCGCCGTACGTGGTGATACTCTCGTCAAATAATCCCACCCGTTCAATTACCCAACGCTTCAGGGCCGTATTGTGAAACAGAAACCATTGGAAATCCAGGGGACGATTATTGCGGCTTTGTCTGGCACCGCGCCAGCGACTGTAAAGATAGCGGTCCAGCGAATTGGGTTTAAGACCGTCCGCCAAACGATTATCGCCCATGACTCCCACAACATCATCCACGGATAATTCCGACACCATGATCCGCAGCCAGTCCGGTGACACGCTCATGTCGCTGTCCAGAAAGCAAATCACTTCCGAATCGGTGGCCCGGATACCGGTATTGCGGGCGGCTGCCAGACCGCGGTTTTGTTCATGGTTTATCAGCATTACGTTTGGCGCCTGCTCAAATTCTTTCAGCCTGTCAGCCGTCGAATCGGTGGAACCGTCATTGATAAAAACTACCGTAAATTTGTCCTGGGGATAATCAAGCGCCAATAAACTGTTCGCACAACGATCCACCACGTGAGCTACGTTGTAACAGGGCACTATGATTGCCACCGTCGGTTCCCGGTTCACAGCCATCCCAACTCCTCATAATACCCATACAAAACATCCGCCGTATTGTGCAAATCGTGATACTTCACGACCCAGTCCCGACTCTTGATCTTCTGTTCACGAATGCGATCCGGATCCCGCACCAGATTCTCCAACGTTTCATACAGGGTATCGCCGGTTACGTTAACAAACGGGTGGTCGGGAATAAATTCAACATAATCCGGCACTAATTCCGTCACGCAACACAGTCCCAGCGCCAGTGCTTCCACCGAATTCATTCCGTATCCCCAACCGCCACGGTTATGCACCTGGTCAATCAGGATATCGCATTGCCGTTTGATTCTCAAAACTTCATCATAAGGTTTATTTTCTATTAAAACAAATTCAATCAGTTTCCTGGACTCGAGTTGTTCACACACCGGAATAATGGTATCGCTTCCCTTGTAATATCTGTCCGTCGGAGCGTGACAAACCCTGACCGGATCGTGAATTTCCATACTTGGTTCGCAGGCCTGTGTATCAAACGGCAGGAATAGGTATTTCAGGTTGGGATGTTTGCTTAACAAATCCAGCTCGCTGGTAACATTCAAACGGCTTACAGCGTCAATGACCGGGATTACACCCCGGGTGCGCAGGTCCTGACCGTGATAGGTACAGGCAATCGCCTTACCTTTTTCCGCCAACCGCCGCACAAAACGCCCGTCGCGATAAAACTCCAACCCCCATTCAAGATGAAATATATCGTAGTTTTCCAGATCAAAATCCCGGATGGCTTTTTCCACCTTAAAATGCCATAGCCAATCACGAAACCGGAAATATTTGTCTTCCCACAGGGAATGGGGCAACCATACCGGCGGATACCCGTCTTTTTCCCGGTAATCCCCCAATTCTCCACGGTAACGCTGGTAATATTTATGCCTGCCGCGTGTGTAATAAGGATGTGTCGTGACAAGCGGCAAATTCAGGCAGATTCCGGGATCGTATTCATTTCGGGTAGGATACAGGGTAATAAACAGGCATTGATTGCCCCGGGCTTCATGGGCCTTTTTCCACAGGCTCAACGTTCCAACGGTGTTCTCGGGTGCGATGTAAAGGATTTTCATAGGGTTGTAATCTTCATCGTGCCTGGAGGGATTAGGTTTCCGTCTGTTCAAACCATTTCATTTTCTCAGGTAATTTACTTTAAACTAACCGTGGTCCGGGAGAGAGAAAATCATAAACGACTTAATTTGGATGAAAATTTAAAGCTGTCACTAATAGAATGAAGCTATTTATTATTCCTTCCTGGTATCCCTCCGAAATCCACCCGGAAAGCGGAACCTTTTTCCGCGACCGCGCTCAAATCCTGCAAAGGGCCGGACATGAAACCATCGTAATCGCCGGCATTACCCATTCCCTGAAAAATGTTTTTCGCTGGTTACCTTATCAATCCCCTTCCGTACCAACGATTGAAAACGGTCTTTGCACCTACCGTGCGGAAATGGTAAACCTTTTTCCGAAATCACCCCGGTTAAGTTTTTTTCTCACTCAAAAAAAACTACGTTATTTATTGCGTCGTGCCCTTGACGAACAGGGAGAACCCGATTTGATATTCGCGCATTCTTCCTTATGGGCCGGCGCGGCTTTGGCCGAACTATCCAAACACACGGATATTCCTTTCGTGGTGTCCGAACACCTGAAAGAATTCCTGGTGCCGGAACAGTTTACTACCTTTCAAAAGGCCTGCATACAACGGTCACATACCGCCGCCAAGCGAATTATCGCTACCAGTACGGCGTTAAAATCGGCAATTGCCGCCCAATTCCCCGACACGCGCAAAAAACTGGTCCTGATTCCGAATCCGGCCGATATAAACGCTTTCTCACTAAAACCCCCGGGATCAACCCGGACCGACAGGTTTGTTTTTATGACCACAGCCCTGTTTCGACCGGAAAAACGAATTGAACTGCTGTTGAATGCTTTTAAACAATTATTGCCATCGCACCCACAATCCTATCTCAGAATCGCCGGTGACGGACCGGAAAAACATAAGCTTTTGCGACTGGTTAAACGCTTAAACATTCATCATCGGGTCGAATTCTGCGGATTTCTGGATAAACACGCCTTAGCACAAAAATTGCGCCGGAGTGACGCTTTTGTGCTCGCCAGTGAAGTGGAAACTTTTGGTGTCGCCCTGATCGAAGCGATGGCCTGCGGTCTGCCGGTGGTTTCCACCCGGTGCGGCGGGCCGAACGACACCGTCACAGAGGAAACCGGACTATTGGTGGAACCCAACGATGCACCCGCTTTGGCTGCCGCTATGGGATTGCTGATTGAAAAATACGACCGCTTTTCACCGGCCCGTATCCGGGAAATCACATTGGCAAAATACGGTGACCAGGCCTATGTAAAAGCGGTTGAAAACCTGATTTAACAACCTGCCGTTATCCTAACGGCCAAATATTTTTCCAAACATGCTTTTCACCACACGCAATTCCCCCGGTTTGAGAAATCCGGTGGCAATCAATCCCAACGGGTACAAGGCGGTCAAACCCAGATTCCAGCCCCAGGTATGATCTCCAACCGTTGACAGGAAATAGACAATTAATATCCAACCCGCAATCCGGGTCAACCGCGTCCACTCATACGAAACCGGAAACAGGTTCCTATTGATGACGTAGATCATAACCGCCATAAGGAAGAAAGACAAACAGGTGGCCGCCGCAGCGCCAAGCGCTCCAAAATACGGAATGAGAATCAGGTTTGCCCCGATGTTCAAGGCGGCGCCGAAACCGCGCGTTAAGGCTATCCACCTGGATTGTTCCCGCAGAAACACACCCGGTAATTGAAGCGAATAGGCGGCAAAAAATATATATCCCAGGGCGATTAACGGCACAATTCGGGTTGAGGACCAATATTCCGGTCCGTATACCGTTACCGGTCCGATTCTCAACCTCACAAGGCTGTCCACCCATAAGAGAAGCAAAACCCAAAAGAAACCAAGGACCGTTAACACATACGTGGCAATCCGGGAATACATCTGTCTTTTCTCTTCCCCGTCCCCTTCCTTCAGAAAGAAGGGTTGCCAACCCATATTAAAGCCCATAACCAGGAGCATCATTAACATACCCAATTTATAGCCGGCGCTATACAGGCCGACCGTTTCCATGTCAGCAAGCGTCTTCAATATGTACCGGTCAGCCAACTCCATGAGCATGGCAAAAACCCCGGAGGGCAAAAACGGCAAACCAAAACGCATAAGCCGTTTCCAGGTCGCCCAGGAGACGACACCACCACGGGTTCTTTTTACCACCAGGGGAGCGGTGATAAGCACTAGGCCGCCGGAAGTCAGAAGATTGCTGAGCAAAACTCCCTCCACACCCATTTGATACTTCACAACCAGCAACAAATTCAAACTTAACGATGAGATTACATTTAAAAGGTTGAACAGGATAAAGGTGAGCGGTCGGCCCTCCGACCGCAACAGCAACATCGGCACCGACCACAATATATCCAGCGCCAAAATAGCGGCTATGTAAGCCAGGTAGCGGGGATAATGCCCCCCCAGGAGCAAGTCGCTGGCAACCCCCCGGACCAAAAAAAGAAACAGCGCGAAACCGGCGGAGGTGATGATAAAAGAAAGATAGGCCGTTGTCAGCAGTCTTTTCCTTTCCGACTGATCGGCCGGGACGTAGTACCTCATCAACGCCGCATCGAGACCATAATGAAGAACGACGCTCATAAAGCCCATGAAAGTGTACGCCAGCGACACGACCCCATACTCGGCCGGAGAAAACGCGTTCGTGTACAGCGGCAACAACAGGAAGGTCACCATCCGGGCCAGGATATGTCCGGCTCCGTAAAGAAGCGTTTGCTGTGAAAGGGCCTTTATCCGGTCAAACATAGGCCTGTTATGCAGGGAAGAAAATTGAAAGTACGGGATTTGAAAACACCACGGAATTCCGCATTAACCGGGAACCGGTATTCAATTGTTTTTCCAGGAAATCTCCAGGGTATCGCGAAACATCCCGCTGGCGCCGAAATTTTCCTTGAACCGTCCGAGACCAAAATTCGGTTCTTCGTTCACGGTAAATATGCCGAAATCAAACACCTTGTACCCTGACTTAATCGCCCAGTCAAAAATCGAATAAAACAAAAGATTCAAGGGTCGGTATTCCTGGTAGGATTCATCATGGCTGATGTAGAAAGCCAATACCACCTCATCCGTGGCAATAAAATTCACGACCCCGGCAACCATTCTTTCCTCGACATAAGCGCCAAACAAATTAATTCGCTCGGGGAACAGGTCCCTTAACCGCAATAATTCATCCAGAGTATGCGTCGGGGATACGTTGTGGCGGATTTTCAGGTTCCGTTTAAGGATTTCATAGAAACCCTTGTAATCCCGTGACGGCCGGACGACCACACCCGACCGACGCGCTTTTCGCACGGACCGTCGGTGTGAAGGTCGGAACTTGGCCAGGTTTTGCTCGACGTTTCGTTCCAGAAACAAAATACTGGACACCTCACGTTTGGTATAATGAAACCCGTGTTTCAAAAGGGCGAAATCGATATAATTGGAAAGCCGCCGACTATAAATGGTCGGTGGCAACGTTAATCGAATACCGTCAAATCCTTCTTGCCGGGCATACGCTTTAAGGGTTTGAACCAGCTTATAGGAATCGGCAAAAGCCAGGTCTTCCGGCACAACAAACGACCCCATGGATGCCCCGGGATGCGAAACCAATAATCTTGCTTCTTTGGTTTTAACCTCGGCCGCGGGGAACAAGACAAACGGTTTCTCTTTCTTATAAAAGATCAAACTATGGTCCGTAAATCGTCCCGGACGATGATAGCCGAGGAAACGACGGGTATGAAACAGGGTGCCGTTATTGGCCGCCCATACCATTGCATCCCACCAATCGGCGTGTTCGTTTTTAAATCGTCTGATATCCAGCATCTTGTAGAATCGGACACGAAATTAGCGGGGAAAGGTTCCACAAGCAATTGCAAGTTGATAGCCACGATCAGAACCTGTTCCATTGGATGTTCTCATGTTTCAATCTGAATGAAATCCGGGATTTAATCTCAATTTTTGCTAATTGCAGTTGAATCTGTTTGGTTGAAGCCTCTAATTTGGACCCAAGTTTTTCTGAGGATATAATGTCAAAATCAACAATTACACGTGTACAAGGCCGGGAAATTCTGGACTCCCGGGGAAATCCCACCATTGAAGTAGATGTACTGTTATCAGACGGCAGTTTTGGTCGCGCTGCGGTTCCCTCCGGCGCTTCCACCGGTGAACATGAGGCCGTGGAACTGCGTGACGGAGATAAAAACCGCTTTTTAGGGAAGGGCGTCCTGAAAGCAGTACAAAATGTGAACCAAATTATAGGGCCCGGGGTGATCGGCAAAGAGGCCGGAAACCAGGAACAGATTGACCGGTTAATGATCGAATTGGACGGAACTCCCAACAAATCGCGCTTAGGGGCTAATGCCATCTTAGGAGTTTCCATGGCCGTGGCGCGGGCGGCGGCGGCAAGTGCGGGAGTACCCCTGTATCGCTACCTTGCCAAAGACAATGCCACGACCTTGCCGATTCCGATGATGAACATCCTCAACGGCGGTAGTCATGCCGATAATAATGTCGACATCCAGGAGTTCATGGTCTTCCCCATCGGGGCCGGTTCCTTTTCGGAAGCCCTGCGAATGGGCGTGGAAACGTTCCATCATTTAAAACAAGTGTTAAAAAAACAGGGTCTCAGTACTTCCGTGGGTGACGAGGGTGGTTTTGCTCCAAATTTGCGCTCTAACGAAGAGGCAATCGGGGTTATTTTGGAAGCCATCGAAAAAGCCGGTTACGCAGCCGGAAAAGACATTTACATAGCCCTGGATCTTGCCGCCAGCGAATTCTATACCAGTGAAGGTTACCGTTTGGCGTCCGAAGGGCAGTTGCTTAATTCCGAAGAAATGGTTGCTTACCTTAAATCTCTGGTCGATAAATATCCCATCGTCTCCATCGAGGATGGGTTGGCCGAGGACGACTGGGAAGGTTGGAAATCGCTGAACGCGGAATTGGGCAGTCGTATCCAAATCATCGGTGATGATTTAACTGTTACCAATCCCCAACGACTGCAGCGGGCGATCGATGAAAAATGCATGAATGCCATCCTGATTAAACTCAACCAAATCGGTACCGTAACGGAAACTATCGACGCGGTGCAACTGGCGCGTACCAACCAATTCGGCGCCGTAATTTCACACCGTTCAGGAGAAACCGAAGACACCATTATTGCCGATTTCGCCGTCGCCATGGGAATGGGACAGATCAAAACCGGATCCGCTTCGCGCACGGATCGGATTTGTAAGTACAACCAATTGCTTCGCATCGAAGAAGAATTGGGCGAAGACGCTCAATTCCCAGGCATGGAGGTTTTGGGCTGGTCGTAAGGAAATACGCCTCACTACGACGGCAACGAAAATCACGCCGTTCCAAGAGGCAAGCCAGTGATACACAAAAGCGATTTATCCGGAGTCTGTTACTACTAATTGCCACTGTACTGCTTATAATTTTCATCTTCGGCGACCACGGCGTTTATCAGCTATATAAATTAAAGCTCGAGCGCAACACCACGCAGAAGCTCATTACCCAGTTACGCCGGGATCGAAAAGCGTTGGAAGAAGAAACATCACGCCTTGAACAGGACATGGAATATATTGAACGCTTAGCCAGGGAACGCTACCGCATGGCGAAAAAAGGCGAAAAAGTATTTAAAGTTATAAGAAAAGATAGAAAATAACTTTTATTGATTATTGGCGTTTCACCAGGGTGGCATTGATAATGATTTCCACGCGGCGGTTTAAATCACGGTCAGCCGTGGAAGTATTGGCGCGAACGGGACGGTACTCTCCATAGCCGGAAACGGCAAACATGGCTTCCGGCAAGCGTGTAAATTTTTGCAGCATGCGCATGACCACCTGGGCGCGGGCCGCGCTTAATTCCCAATTATCCCGATAATTCGACCCTTCAATAATCGGAATATTATCCGTATAGCCCTCCACACGAATTTCCACTTTCCATTCCAAACCGTTTTTCACAAACTCGTCAATCCAGGAACGCAGATTCGGATTTTGTTCGAGATGCAATATGCCCAAATCGCGGATCGCGTCGGCAATACTTTTTATATGTGTTTCCAGTTTGGGATTGGGATCCGCTTTCCCGGGATCAAACATTTTTTTATCATGAATAACTATCCGGACGCCTCTTGAATCGTGTCCTATTACCAGTCCCGCAATCCCGCGCTGTGTGATGGTTGCCGTAAGTTCATTTACCGCGTTTGATAATTGATCCGCTACCCAGGCATGCACTTTCGAGATTTCACCGGCTCTTATGGAGATCATCATGATAAAGAACGTAATCAGTAACGTAATCATATCCCCGTAACTCAACAGCCAACTGCTGCGGGTTTTTACGGAACCTACATTCTTGTCTGTTTTAGCTTTAAATACGATCGGTAACCTCTATCAACTGCACATCGATATAAATTTCGACCCGTCGGTTTTCATCCAGCCTCTCCCGGCTGCGGAGGGGGTGAAATGAACCATACCCCGCCAGGGAAAAATATTCCTTGGGAAGGGCCGTTTCCGATTGCAAAAATTTCATCACCTGGTAAGAACGCGCCAAACTTAAATCCCAATTGGTTTTAAACCGGCCGGAAAGAACCGGTAAATAGTCGGTGTGTCCTTCCACCGTCAATTCAATCGTAACTTTTTTTCCCGATTTTTCAAGGGCCTCAATTATCGGCCGGTAAGTTTGCTGGATTTTTTCCAACTCCAGTTGCTTGATGATATTGGCGGTTGTTTCCAGAAAACCGATAAAAAGGGGATTGATCTTGTCGTCTTCCGATGGAAACATCGGTTGTTTGCCGATTCTCGAAGGGATCAGTAATTTAATCCCCTTGGTTCCGGTGTTTTCAACGTATAACCAGTCCAATCGTTGGCTTTCTTTGTCTTCCAGAATCCGGGAATACAGCATATTTTTTATGCGTTCCGAAAATTTAAACGTCGTTGCCGCCTCATGCTCGGCCCGCGTTACGAAAAGAATGAAAAAGGCCAGAACGGCCGTCAGGAGAGAGGCGTAAGTCATCATCCAACCGGCTCCAAGGGACCGGGTCCGGTCGTCCGTTATTTTATCTGCCATTTGATCCCCGGTGTAAAGCCCGTGTATCCTTATCAAGGAAAGTCAGGAGCTTTTCTTCCATGATTACCGGGTGCTCCTTACTGTGGATACTTAAAATGCCCGCCAGGATTATTTCATTAACATGTGTTTCAAGTGCCGTGCGACCTTTTAATTTTCCCGCAATGGGAATAAAAATAAGATTAGCCAGGAGAACGCCGTAGAAAGTCGTGACCAGGGCAATGCCCATTCCGTCCAACAGTTGTCCCATGGAGTTCTCCATTTGCGATGCGTATCCCGTAACGGAGCTTGACTGACCCTGTTGCGTCATCATCAGGATCAACCCCATCACCGTTCCCAGCAATCCGAAGGCCGGCGCATAATTTCCCATATTATAAAACATCTCCTGTCCGTTTCGATGTCTTTTAATCATATTATCCAGTTCGTTCTCCAGGAAACTGCGTAACTTGCCGGCGTCCTTTTCGAGAATTGCGTTTTCAAGTCCCATCCGTAAGTAATTGTTTTCGATCGTCGGCAATAACTTCTCGATTGTCACGAAACCTTTCTTGCGGGCGATTTGGCTTAATTCAACCAGTTGGTTAATAATTTCAACCGCCGAATCTTCATTCTTTCCACCAAAGGCATTTCCGGCGACCCGGAACATACGCAACACGTTGGGCAACGGATAGTTAATTGCCGTGGCGGCCAGGGTTCCGCCCAATACAATGGCAACTCCCTGAATATTTACGAAAGTTGACGGAATCATTTGGGTGTTTGGATCAAACATTCCAAACAGGATCAATCCCAGTCCGATGATCAGACCAAAAACAGTTGCAATATCCATTGAAACCCCTTATCTAAAACCAAACAAATAACGTGCGATGGTCGGTATAAAACGTATCTTAAAAGGGAAAAATGAAACCGGTTCTTCGGATCCCGTTTTCTCCCGTTATCATCACACTCGTATTTAGATTATACCACCATTTTACTTTTCCCCGGAAAGTGACCGACTTACGATAATCCAATAGTTGTTCGGACCACCCCCGGCATCACGGAAACGATGACCATCGGCCGTGTTGGAAAGGGGATTACCTAAAACCCTAAATTGTAATAGACTTCCTCACCGGTCAATTTTGATTTACAGATTAATTCCAGATCTCTGGGAGGCGTTTTAAAATCGAAGACCAATTCGGCAACTATCTTTTTCAGAGGCCTGATAATTGCCAGATTCTGATATTTCCCTTCAAAAGGGTTCAATTCACCACGGACTCCTCCGGAGCCGATTAATTTCACCATGGTCGTTGCTGAAAAATCAAAATTATTCGTTAAATTACTGTTGGTTATCTCCAACTTGATAAAAACCCTTTTCCCCTGCTTCCTCGCATCCAATAACGTGAACTTAACCTTATCCGCCAGTTGCTCGGTTCCCACCGGGAAAGCCACCCGGCTGTCTTCCAAAGCTTCAACAGGAATATAAAACTCCATTGTTGCCTTAACATATTTCTTACTCCGGTCCAATTCCAATTTCCGAACCGTTGTCCCGGCCTCAATCCGACCGATGACCACCTTGTCATACGGTTGACTGAAAATTTCCGTGCCGGATTTCACTTTTGTCTCCTGTCCGACAAGAATTCCCAATAAACCAATCCAGAATAACCGACGAATAGTCAGCGTCATTTTGCCTCCTACCCTGTAACCGTATTGGTTTTAACAAACGCATCAAGATAAATTTCCACGCGCCTGTTTTTGGCACGGGCTTCTTCGATATCCAGCGGATTCTTCCCGACGGCCTTTATGTCAATAACAGGACGAAATTCGCCATACCCCATGGCGGAAAACTTCGATTCCTCGATTTGCGAAAACCGGCTTAATAGTTTCACCACGTTTAAGGCCCTGGCCGTGGACAAATCCCAGTTGCTTTGGTATAAGGAATTTTTCGGCAATGGGAGATCATCCGTATGTCCCTCACAACGTATTTCAACATTCAGAAATCCCCCTCGTTTTTCGATTGCTTCCAACAGGTTCTTATAGCGTGGATCTTCGAATACCCGCATAATTTTCGATACCCGTATAATTCCCCCGATTTGTTGCAGAAGGGGATACACCTCCGGCTGTACTTCCGCATCCATGGATTTGAACAACCGACCACTGGCCATGGTAATTTTAACCCCCTTGGTAACCCGTTCAACACGCACATAGGAGGATTCGACGTTTTCCTTTAATTCCTTATATGTTTCATCCAAAAGCATGTTGATTACACGGTCAATATGCTTTTCAGCATCGTTCATGATCACCAGCAACAATATAAAAAAGGTCAATAAAAGGGTTACCAGGTCAGCATAGGTCACCGCCCAGGCCGTGCTTTTCGCCTTGGCCTCCTCCGCCGAAAGCCCATCGTGAAGAATGGCGGTGGTCACTTTATTTCCTGCCGTTTACTTTGGGGAACAAAAGTCATGAGTTTTTCCCGAATAAGAAGCGGGTGCTCCTTGGCATGGATACTGATGATTCCTTCCACGATTATATTCTTCAGCATCAGTTCCTCTTCGGATTTGCGTTTCAGCTTGCCCCCAATGGGCAGAAACACAAGATTGGATAACAACACACCGTAAAAAGTCGTAATCAGGGCCAACCCCATTCCGCTTAACAACTCGGCGAATTTTTTGGCTACGTCAAACTCGATCGTGTCTACCGGGCTCCCACTCCCCCCGGAGAAATTATTCATCATTATAATCAATCCCATAACGGTTCCCAGCATTCCGAAAGCCGGCGCGTATGCGCCCATATAGAAGAAAATTTCCTGTCCATTGCTATGGCGACGCACAATATTGTTCAATTCCAGATTGAGATATGTCCGGAGCCGACCGGCATCGCGTTCGTTAATGGCCAGTTCAATTCCATTCCGTAAAAATTTATTGCTGATTTTATCCAGATCAGCTTCCAAAGACATAATCCCTGATTTCCGCGCCTTTTCCGCTTTTTCCACCAATTCGTCAATCCAGTCCTGATAGCTGTAGTCCTCATCGGTAAATACGTTTTTTAATACCTTAAACAGGCCCAATACATTCTTAAGCGGGTAGTTCACCAGCGTTGCCGCAATGGTACCACCCAATACAATCATAATCGAATTAAAACTGAAAAACCAATACAAATCACCACCACCACGCCAAACTCCGACACCAATAATGCCCAGACCGGCAAGCAAACCAATGGCTGTTCCAAAATCCATAAAAGTTCCCCGAATTAATTTAGTGGTGTGAAGTTATCGACTCCGCCGGTGGAAGGTCAAGCGTTCTCACATAACTTCCATGTTGAAATTTAGACCGCAGGAATATATATTCATCCGATTGTTTATCCTATAGCATAGTCTTTAACGGTAACAAATATAAGGTACAATATTATGAAATACCTATCGTGTATGTTCATTTACCTTGTGCTGAACTGTCATCTTTTCGGACAGGTTATCGATTCCTTTAGTGACGGTGATTTTTCCACAAATCCGGTCTGGACAGGTGAGACTGATTCGTGGCAAATCGTTACCAGAGCAAGTTCCGGTCCGAATGCGTCAAACTCATACACCCTGCGGCTTAACGCGCCGGATGATAATTCCACTTCCCAGTATATCGCCACTCAAAAATCCGGTTCCTGGGGAAGCGAGCAAACCTGGGGTTTTTGGTTGGGCCGAAGATCTTCCTCACCCGCAACCTCCGGCAACCACAGCGTGGTCTGGCTCTGGGCCAATGAATCCAACCTGGAATCCGCCACAGTGGACGGATATCGCATCCGGTTCGGCGACAGTTCCGGCGACGATGAAATTCTTTTGCAGCGCGTTGACAACGGTAACGCAACCACGATCCTGGCGTCCTCGGGTCCCGTCACCAACGGGTTGGATGATATCGGGTTTTTAATCCGGGTTACCCGGAACAGCGGTTCCGTCTGGACCCTTTTCACCTCGCAGTTGCCTACCGCCAGCGGCGAACTGTTCGGGGCTACCACCATTCCGAATGCGGACAACACCTCGCTTAATCAAGGCAATGTGACCGATAACACGTACACCTCGTTTAACAACGGTTATTTCGGGTTTATGGCGATTCACACAACCAGTTTAACCGCGCGGCAGGGGGCCGAATTCGACCAGTTGTATTTCGATCCCAACAGCGATTCCTCCTTACCCGTCGAATTAAGCTTTTGGCGGGTCAGCAATAAAAACTCAGCGGTAATTCTTGATTGGGCCACCGAGTCGGAGATCAACAACCTGGGCTTTATGATATACCGCCGGCTGGTTGCCGGCGACCGGTACCCGTCGATTTCGCAAAGCGACTGGATGGAGATCGCCGGTTACAAAACCGATCCGGAATTGAAAGGGCAGGGATCGGTAACACACCGCACCCGTTATTCTTTCAGTGATACGGATGTTCGCCCGAACCTCACCTACCAATATCAATTGTGCGACGTGGATTACTCCGGTAACGTGACCAACCACGGAACGAAAACCATTGTCGTTAAAAACAAATCCATTGTCTGGGGCATTGCTTATCCCAATCCTTTTAACCCGGATCTCCGGCTGCCATTGCAACTCGATGAGCCGTCTCCGGTTGCGGTTAACGTATACGATCTCCGCGGAGGCCATGTCGCATCGCTGATCAATCAAATGCTTTCGGAAGGAAGGCACACCATTAACTGGGACGGGACAGACAATCGTGGACTCCCGGTTCCCGCCGGCGTTTATTTTATCCGGCTACGGAGCAAATTCGACACAAAAACCCAAAAAGTCGTATTAACCCGTTAATCCTTTTTTTCCTGTTCCCGGGATAATTTTTGGCTGGCGCTGTACAGATCCGCTTTTTCTTTTTCCGTCAAGCCTTCATACCCTACCCGGTTAATTTTATCCAACAGCCGGTCGATTTCTTTTTGCAACTCCCTTCTTTTCTCCAAACGCCGTTCTTCCCGCAGGCTTTTTAAATCCACAACCCGTCGACGGAAAGCAATCTTCAGATCGCGCCATTGCTGATCAGACCGTAAATATAAATAACCGACCAACATACCGGACAGATGCGTCAAATTGCTGATTTTCGAAGTGGTATCGAAAGATGAGAAAAATGCCAAAGCCCCGATCAGGAACACAAACCATTTTACTTTGACAGGGAACAGAAAATAGATGTACACCGTCCGGTTCGGGAACATTAAACCGTAGGCCATCAGGATGCCGTAAATTGCTCCGCTTGCGCCTATCAGGATAGCATAAGGATTGGTAAGATTGAACAACAGCCAGATCAACCCCGACCCGATACCGGTGATAAAATAATATTTCAGAAATGATTTTCGACCCCAAATCATTTCCAGTTCCGATCCAAACATCCACAACACAAACATATTAATGGCAACATGCCAAAATCCGCCATGGATAAACATATAGGTTACCGGCTGCCAGACCATTGGGAATACGGTACTAGCGGAAAGCCCGAATACTCGTGTCAAAACAGGAGCCAGCGTCCGCATTATATACAAAACAATGTTTATGCCGATCAGAATTTTTATCGCGTCGGTAAAGACCCGGGGTTTCCAGGAAAATTGTCCGTATTCCGATTGAAACTGGTAGCGCATCCTAATTCAGGTATTTTAACCGACGAACTTTAACACGATTCTTTACATTCATCAAGGGTGTCATTGCGCTGGGCGGCGCTTCCGGTACCATCAACTGTGGCATCCGGAAAATCGACACCTTTAGCTTCGGATCCTGCTGAAGGGCATAGGCCGCGCTCACAAACAGATCGCGGGGAAAGATTCCTTTAATCCGGTCATAACCCAAAGCGTTCAAGCCGTCGCGAATGATGGTCGCGCAACTGCGGGTGAAAAAATTGAAATCAGCATACTTCTCCGGCCGTTTCGGATTGGGAGGTGTGTGTTTAATACGGTCCAGTTCGTCATGGTAGAAGGCCTTCAGTCGGTCGGTATCAATTCCTTCCACGTGTGCAACATGGATTGTACGCATGAAATTCCGACCGAACTTGTCGTAATAGGGGCGACCGTTCTCCTCTTCGACGAATTTGCCGGTTGTTGGGGACGGGGCAAACTCACCCAACGCCGGCCGGTAAAAATATTCTTCCTTCGTCATCGCCTCGTTTTCATTCGCCAAATGGGAAAAATTGAAAATCTCTCCGCAGATGTTTATCGCCGTATGTCCAAAAGCAGAAGCCCAATACTTTACTAACCGTTCGTTGTAATAAAGTTCCATGAAGGGCGTTTCCGGCAATGGATCGTCGGGCCACATGATTACAATGTGCGCTCCCGTCTCGTAATCGCGCTGCGGAATATGTCGCGCCAAAACCGGTTTTCCCGACCAGTGTTTAATGTAACCCTCCCAGATACGATCTTCTTCCAGGTAACGTTCTCCTCCCGCGCCAAGAAGATAGGATTTTTCATCTTTTACCGTCAGAATCCCCCTGTATACACTTCCCTCCATCTCAGGTTAATATTTGTTTTATTACGGAAAACGATTTCAAATTTTTCAAACCCTCAAAATGGTATTGCAAATATAAAGACAGATATTCACTAATTACTTTTCGGTCCCTCGCAGTAACCGTAACCTTCGGCAATGATTCCAGCGTTCCCCGCTGCAAACCATTCAGAATTGTCCTACTGTTGGGTCCCGAATAGGGATCCGGGAGCCGCAGCCCCGGGAAATCACGTTTCTCAAAGTCCGGCTGAAAGCCGAGAATTTTTAACAGTTGTATTTCGTAGTGCCAAAAGACAAGATTGAGCTGTTCGGAACGGTCATTAAAGGTTCGTAAGGTTTGGACCAATTTATCGAACAAATCCCGGTGTGGGTCGTGATCGGTTACCGTCCTATCGGTGAGTTCTATTGCGGCCAGACTGTACGTGATTTTCTTCAAATCGTCACGAATCCGGGGCCAGGTTTCAACAAAGCCGGCTTTCGATATCGTTTGCAACTCCCTGGTTTCTTTATAATAAAATATCAGGTCCAGATAGTTCGCGGGCTGGAAATAGGCCGCCAGCGGAGCTTTTTTCCTTCGCGCCCCGCGAACCAGCAAATTGATCTTACCCATTTCCCGCGTAAAACAGCGGGTGGTCAAACTGGTTTCACTATAGGGGAAACTCTTAAGGACGATGGCCGGTGTCTGGACAATCATGGGAACCTTTGCAACTCCGTCCCCCCATTCCGAACCGTTACTTGTTCCTGCAAACCGAACGCCTCCTTCCGATCCGTGATGAATGACCGCTCCTCCCCGCGCCAATCAACCCGTTATTATCATATCCGGTTGCTTCCGGGTTATTTAACGCTCATCCTGTTCGGAAAATTTTTTCAGATTAATAAGCCTTAGCGAAAATTACCTCGTAGCGGGCCGGTTTTCCACTGTAAATACAGGTCAGCCCTTCCGGGTTTCCGTCAAAAGGAATACACCGAATGGTGGCTTTCGTCTCCTCTTTGATTGCCGACTCCGTCTCTTCCGTACCGTCCCAACCGCAACGGACAAAGCCCCCCTTGTTGGCAATGACATCGCGAAATTCCTCATAGGAGGTTAACCGGTACGTATTTTTTTCGCGGAATGCGAGAGCCTGTTCGAACAATTCCCGCTGTATGTCATCAAGCAAGGCCGGCACGATCTCACCCAACCTTTCTTTGTCCACCACGGTTTTTTCACCCTTGTCCCTTCTGGCCAGGACGACCTTATTGTTGGCCACATCCCGGGGACCGATTTCCAATCGCAACGGCGCGCCTTTCATTTCCCATTCGTTAAACTTGAATCCCGGGGAATTGTCGGTCCAGTCTTCATGAACCCGGATTTCCTTTGCTTTGAGTGTCGCGACAATCGGCGCCAGGAATGAACGAACCGCTTCGCGATCGTCGTCGCTGCGGAAAATGGGGACAACCACGACCTGATATGGCGCTATTCGCGGGGGCAACCGCAATCCTTTATCGTCTCCATGGGCAAGAATGACGGCTCCGATAAGCCGCGTACTTACGCCCCAACTGGTCGCGTAAACGTACTCTTCCCGGTTTTCGCGGTTTTGAAAGGTAACATCAAATGCCTTGGCAAAGTTTTGTCCCAAATTATGGGAGGTTCCGGCCTGGAGCGCCCGCTTATCGCCCATCATGGCCTCGATGCACACGGTTTTTTCCGCCCCGGCGAATTTTTCCGATTCGGTTTTTACACCGGTAATTACCGGAATTGCCAGGTAATTTTCCGCCAATTGTCGGTAGACCTCCAGCATTTTCAATGTTTCTTCTTCCGCCTCTTCAGCCGTGGCATGGGCGGTATGGCCCTCCTGCCATAAAAATTCGGTGGTTCGTAAGAAAAGGCGCGTTCTCATTTCCCAACGCACAACGTTGGCCCACTGGTTAATCAGTAACGGTAAATCACGGTATGACTGGATCCATTTTTTGTACATGGACCAAATCACCGTCTCCGAAGTCGGGCGCACAATCACTTCTTCCTCCAGGCGTGATTCCGGGTCTACGATAATATCCCCGTCCTCCGTAGCCTTCAAACGGGTATGAGTAACGATCGCGCATTCCTTGGCGAACCCCTCCACGTGGGCCGCTTCCCGCGCAAAAAACGACTTGGGGATAAACAGCGGGAAATAGGCGTTGACATGCCCGGTTTCCTTAATCATGCTATCCAGGCATTCCTTGATATTGTCCCACAACGCAAACCCGTACGGTTTAATCACCATGGTCCCTTTCACGGGACCGTAATCGGCCAGTCCGGCCCGGCTGATTACTTCGGTGTACCAGGCAGCGTAATTTTTTGATCGGGGAGTAATTCCTTTAGACATAAAGTTTCCTTTTTTTTAACCGCAGTAATTTTGGTATTAATATCCGATAAACCCTACGGGCGATCCGAATACTAAGCATTAAAACCGGTAATTTTAACCGAAAATAACCGACGGGAAAATTAGCGGGGATCGGAAGGGCTTTCCAACAGAAAGGTTTGGCTTTATGTAATGATTCATCTGTCCAAAACGTTGATCTTGAATTTTTATCAGAATTGATTGTATAAAAAACCCTGCCGGTAATAGCCGGCAGGGCGTATCTTTCCATTGGAAAAATATTTGGAGGAAAGATATGATAAATGTAACACTATTTGGACAAATAATAAGCAAATTAGATCGCTATTCATTTAAAAAGATTGTTGGAAAACATCAATCCGACAAGCACCACAAAGGAATTAATAGTTGGACGCATCTCATTTCCATGTTGTTTTGTCACTTTTCAAAGGCCAACTCATTACGCGAGATCAGCAATGGTTTGCGCTCCGCAACCGGCAATCTGAATCATTTAGGGATTTCCCTTGCGCCCAGCAAGTCTTCTTTATCGTATATCAATCAGCATCGCCATTGGGAAGTGTTCAGAGACTATT
>JALUTR010000181.1 GCA_027021785.1 Fidelibacterota bacterium
CGGTATTCAAATCGGAGAGCGGGAGGGACGTTTGACGGTAATCGCCCCCATGGATGACACACCGGCCCAGCGGGCGGGGATTATCAGCGGTGATGTCATCATTAAAATCGATGATAAGCCGACCAAAGACATGAATCTCGATGAAGCCGCAAAGATGATCCGGGGATTAAAGGGGACCAAGGTAAAACTGACTATCGAACGTTTCGGCGAGGACGACCCGTTGGAATTCACATTGGAACGCGATGATATTCGTGTAAAAGATGTGGCTTATGTCGGGATGCTGAACGATAATGTCGGATATATACGTTTAACCCGGTTTTCAAAAAATTCCGGCCCCGAGATGAAAGAAGCCTTGAAAAAGATAATCAACCGGGGCGCCGGATCCATAATTCTGGATTTGCGCGATAACCCGGGCGGGTTGCTCAATTCGGCCATCGAGATCCTGGACATGTTCATTCCCAAGGGGAAACTGTTACTATCCACCCGGGGCCGTACGCGCGAATCCAACCGCACTTTCTATTCCAGTAAACGGCCGATCGTTCCGGCCGACATGAAAGTCGCGGTACTCATCAACGGTGGGAGCGCCTCCGCCAGCGAAATTGTCGCCGGTACTTTACAGGATATGGACCGGGCGGTAATTATCGGGAACACCTCCTTCGGGAAAGGACTGGTACAGACGGTGTTCGGACTCGACGAAAAACGGTCGCTTAAAATCACCACCGCGAAATATTACATACCGAGTGGACGCCTGATTCAAAAACCGGGATATATTGATCAGGATCTGATCCTCATCCACCAGGAGAAGGATTCGGTTTTCACCACCGTTGGCGGTCGTCTTGTAAAAGGTGGTGGGGGCATTATCCCGGATCATGAAGTAAGCACGAAAAAAGTACCGCCACTCACGCGCGAATGTTGGCGGCAGGGCGCGTTTTTTTCCTTTGCCCAAAAACACAGGTTTGATTATCCATCGCTTTCAGCGGTTAAAAACGATAATCAATTACTGGATAAATTCAGAGTTTATTTACAGGATATAAACCTGGATGTCAACCTGGCGGGTGAAAAACAATACGAGGAAGCGAAGTCAAAGCTGTTATCGATGGACAGCACCAACATTGATTTGCGAACCGCGTTTCAGAATATTGAATCTTTTATTGCCAACCGTGAATCATCTCTCTTTGATGAAGAAAAAGACTGGTTGGAACTGAGTTTATTGCAGGAGTTCGCCAGCATCTACGAAGGAAATGAAGGGCGGTTCAAAGTCAGCCTTTCAAAGGATAATGTTGTTAATACGGCGATAGACATTTTGCAAAATCAGGTTGCCTATCGGGAAATTTTTTCTGTTCATAACTGAGAATTGTTTTAACCCATTCGCACGGCTTTTCCTTCCAATTGGTTTCTTAACCCTGGATTTGGAACCGGAAAAATTTCCGGAGAAAAACTTTCTCTTTTTAATGCAAAGATATTATTAAATTTCACGGCTTTTTCAGAACGTGTTTCATCATTTTACCATTGGGCGATTAGCTCAGCTGGTTAGAGTGTCCCGATTGACATCGGGAAGGTCGGCGGTTCCCCCGATAAAATCGGGGCGTCATCGCCCACGATAATTTCCCGGTTAATTTGGGAAGGTTGACATAATCAGGAGTTTTTCCAACTTTTGATGATTGTTTTTTCAAAATGATAAATTTACAGAGGGCGATTAGCTCAGTTGGTTAGAGTACTTGCTTGACATGCAAGGGGTCGGCGGTTCAAATCCGTCATCGCCCACAGTAATTTCCCGGTTAATTTGGGAAGATCGGCGGTTCCCCCGATAATATCGGGGCGTCATCGTCCACAACAGAAATCTGCAAACGATATATGAACATAAACGTATTTTACGATCGAAAGAATATTTATCGAAATGATGATAACCATTTCGTACGCTTCCGTATTATTTATTGTATTGCCTGATTTGTCTCCTCGAAACATTTAAACCATGAACCAAATCACCATAACCTTTCCCGATAAGTCTACGCGCACCTATCCGGCGGGAATTACTCCGCTCGAGATAGCCGGCAGCATCGGTCCGCGGTTGGCTAACGACGTGGTTGTGGCCAAAGTGAACGGATCACTGGTCGATCTATCAACCCCTATCCGGGAAGACTCGGAATTAACGCTCCTTACCGGTGACACACCGGAAGGGCACGAGGTACTGCTCCATAGCACGGCCCACCTGATGGCCCAGGCGGTAAAAGAACTTTTTCCGGATGTAAAGGTCACGATTGGCCCGGCTATTGAAAACCGTTTTTATTACGATTTCGATATCGATGGTACTTTTACCGAGGAGGATTTAAGAAATATCGAATCAAAAATGCGGGAACTGGCAAAGAAAGATTATAAAGTTTTCCGCAAAGTACTGACGCGCGACGAAGCGTTAAAATTATTCGATGAAATCGGTGAATCGTACAAAGTCGAGATTCTTAATGAGATAGATTCCCATGAAAAGATCACGACCTACCAGCAAGATAATTTTATTGATCTTTGTCGCGGCCCCCACGTTCCCTCTACCGGAAAAATCAAATATTTCAAATTATTGAGTAGCTCCGGGGCTTATTGGCGAGGCGATGAACGGAACAAGATGCTCCAGCGTATTTACGGAACCGTCTTCAGTTCGAAAAAAGGCTTAAAGGATTATTTAACTTTTCTTGAGGAAGCGAAAAAGCGGGATCACCGAAAACTGGGGAAAGAGCTGGAAATCTTTATCTTCGACGATGAGGTCGGTCCCGGGTTACCGTTATGGCTTCCCAACGGCGCCGTTATCGTGGAGGAGTTGGAAAAACTGGCTAAGGAAACCGAAGCAAAGGCGGGTTACCTGAGAGTGCGAACACCGCACCTGAGCAAAGGTATTCTCTATGAACGTTCAGGTCATTTGAAGCATTACAAAGACAGCATGTTTCCGGCTATGGACGTGGACGGTACAGAATACTATGTAAAACCGATGAATTGTCCCCACCATCACAAAATTTACGCTTCCTCTCCGCGCAGTTATCGGGATTTACCGTTACGTCTGGCGGAATACGGAACTTGCTATCGCTATGAAAAAAGCGGCCAGCTTTTCGGACTCATGCGGGTTCGCAGTATGCAGATGAATGACGCGCATATTTATTGCACACCGGATCAGTTTAAGAGCGAATTTCTGGCGGTATGCCACATGTATCTGCATTATTTTGATATTTTCGGAATCACGAAATATAAAATGCGTTTCAGTCTGCACGATCCTGAAGGACTGGGCGGCAAATACGTTAATGAACCGGAATTATGGACACGGACCGAGCAGGCCGTGAGAGAAGCTCTGGACGCGGGGGAAATTGAGTACGAGGAGATTCCTGGAGAAGCGGCTTTTTACGGACCCAAAATTGATGTTCAGGTGTGGAGCGCAATCGGAAAGGAATTTACTTTAGCCACCAACCAGGTTGATTTTGCAATTCCCCGTCGGTTTGATTTAACTTACGTAAACGAAAATGGAGCTGAAGAAACCCCGTTATGTATTCATCGCGCCCCCCTGGGCACACACGAGCGGTTTATCGGTTTTTTAATTGAGCATTATGGCGGCGATTTCCCGCTCTGGCTGGCTCCGGTTCAAGTGACGGTTCTCCCCGTATCGGAAAAAGTGCACGATTACGCTCATAAAGTGTACGAAAGTCTTAAGGCTGCCGGGATCAGAGTGAATCTGGATGACCGACCGGATAAAGTCGGAGCCAAAATACGTCAGGCCGAATTGCAAAAAATAAATGTTATGCTGATCGTCGGTTTGCGGGAAGCGGAGTCCGGGGAAGTTTCCGTGCGGCGCCGTTTCGTTGGGAATTTAGGGGCCGAAAAATTAGAAAACGTGATTCGGGATCTTAAGGAAGAAATACTACAAAGGAGGAATACTTATCAGTAAGTTATCTAACGCGCGTATTAACGAAGAAATAAATGCTGAAGAAGTTCGATTAATATCACATGGTGGAGAGCAAATTGGAATTGTAAATTTAGAAACCGCATTGGCGAAAGCCCGGGAGGCCAATCTCGACCTGGTGGAAGTGTCTCCCAATTCCAAACCTCCGGTATGCAGGATTCTTGATTACGGAAAATTAAAATACGAAGAGAAAAAAAAGGTTCAGCAGAGCAAGAAAAAACAACATGTTATTAAAATCAAAGAAGTACGTTTACGTCCAAGAATTGATGATCACGATCTTGAGACCAAGATTAATCAGGGAAAGAAATTTTTAAAAGACGGATGCAAATTGAAGGTAACGGTTATGTTTCGCGGACGGGAGATGGCCCGTTTGGACCTGGGCGACCTGGTGATGGAAAGGGTCATCAAGATGTTGAGTGACATAGCCGTCGTTGAAAAACATAACCCTCTTGAAGGGCGAAGAATGTCTGTCATTTTTACTGCTAAATAGGAGAATGTGAATGCCGAAAATGAAAACCCGTCGCGGTGTTTCCAAACGGTTCAAACTAACCGGATCAGGAAAACTGCGGCGCAATAAAGCAAACCATAGACACATGCTCATCCGGCGTTCGAATAGTGCCAAGCGAAAAATGCGTAAACCCGGTTTGGTGGACAGTTCCGAGAGGAAAAGAGTCCGTCGGATGTTAGGGATCTAAAACAGGAGGAAGCACTGAATGCCACGAGCAAATAGTTCCGTACCAAGACACAGACGACACCGTAAAATCGTCAAGCAGGCCAAGGGCTACTATGGTGCCCGGAGCCGCAATTTTAAAGCTGCAAAAGATGCCGTATGGAAAGCGGGCGTCTACGCCTATCGAGACCGACGTCAACGTAAACGTCAATTCCGTCGGCTCTGGATATTGCGGATTAATGCGGCAGCACGGCTCCATGGTATGACCTATTCCACGTTTATTGCCGGTCTGAAACGAAACGGTATTGAGTTAAACCGGAAAGTCCTGGCCGATATGGCCGTGGATCACCCGGAAGCCTTCGCTGAATTAGTTAAAACAGTCAAGGCGTAACAATGTCTTTAAAAGAAAGCATCGAGGCGGTTCGAAAATCTTTTCGAGCCGCCTTGGCTGCTTTTCCCACCGAGCCCCAACAAGTTGAAGCGTTACGAGTAAAATATTTAGGCCGCAAAGGCCTGGTGGCCGATCTGTTTTCAAAAATGGCTACCTTGGATCCCTCCGAGAAACCAATCTACGGGAAATTATTAAACCAGCTTAAAAAAGAATTAACCACGGCCTTTGATGAAAAGGTAAAAGCGGTGACAAAAAAGGGTGCCGATGCCGAACAGGAACAAGTGGACTATACCTTACCCGGCCTTCACTATCCGGTAGGGTCTTATCATCCCCTGCAACAGACGCTGGATACCATTAAATCGATTTTTAAATCGATTGGATTCTCAGTGGCCTACGGCCCCGAAGTGGATGATGATTATCACAACTTCCAGGCCCTGAATATTCCCAAGCACCACCCCGCCCGCGACATGCAGGATACGTTTTTCATCGATGATAACACGGTTTTGAGAACCCATACATCCAATGTTCAAATCCATTTAATGGAAAATCAGGAACCGCCGTTGCGTTATATCGTGCCCGGCCGCGTATACCGGAACGAAGCCATCAGTTTCAAAAGTTTTTGTTTATTTCATCAGGTTGAAGGTTTGTATGTGGATAAATATGTACCTTTCACCGAGTTGAAAGGCACGCTGGAATATTTTATCCGGCAAATGTTCGGTGACGATAAAAAGATCCGGTTTCGGCCCAGTTTTTTCCCCTTTACCGAACCCAGCGGAGAATTTGATATCTGGAATGACGAACGTCGGCAATGGATGGAGATTCTGGGTTGCGGTATGGTGGATCCCGCCGTCTTCGAAAATGTCGGGTATGACCCGGAAATATGGCATGGTTACGCCTTTGGGATGGGGGTGGAACGCATTGCCATGTTAAAATACAATATCCAGGATATCAGACATTTTTATCAGGGAGATGTTCGCTTCCTGGAGCAGTTTTAATCGTAATTTAACGGTCAGCGCATCGTGAATAGGCCGGTAAATCCCCTTTCAAATAATATATGAATATTTGACCCCAGAAATAATCTTCAGAAAATGAAAATTTCAATCAGTTGGCTAAGACAGTTTGTTAACATCGAAGAAACTCCCGAGCAATTGGCGGATATGCTGTCCATGCTGGGCATGGAGGCGGAGATCGGGTTGGATCTGTCGGAAATCAAGGGTGTTGTCACGGCTAAAGTGTTGGAGGTGGAAAAACATCCTAATGCCGATAAATTGAAGCTGTGCGTGGTAAATGACGGGGAACGGGATTATCGGGTGGTCTGCGGCGCCCCCAATGTCAAAGCCGGTCAGATTGTTCCCTTCGCGCGGGTCGGATCGGTTTTACCGGGAAATATCAAAATCCAAAAGGCGAAAATTCGGGGAGAAGTCAGCTTCGGAATGATTTGCTCCGAACGGGAATTGGGAGTTTCCGATGAACATACGGGGATTATGGAGCTTCCGGAAGAGACGGGAATCGGGCAACCGATAGCCGAAATATTGACCCGGTATTTTGGCAGTCTTGAGTTGGATATAACACCTAACCGGCCCGATGCGCTTTCGCATCTGGGCATAGCCCGGGAGATTGCGGTAAAAACCGGTCGGGAGCTTCGAAAACCGGAGGTCCATGTTCGAACCGCCACCGAAACACCGGAACCGGTGGATGTGATCATCCGTGATCCCGCGGGTTGCCCGCGGTACGTTGCCGGGGTTGTAAAAAACGTTAAAGTCGGCCCGTCTCCCCAATGGATGGTGGATTATTTAAAGGCAGCGGGGCAGAGGAGCATCAACAATATTGTCGATATTTCGAATTACGTTTTACTGGAAATGGGGCATCCGACCCATATGTTTGATTATGAACGCTTTGAATCCCGCAAAGTCGTGATCCGTCGCGCAAAAAAAGGCGAATTGTTTATTACCCTCGACGAGGAAAAACACGAATTAAATGAACACCACCTGTTAATCACGGACGGGAAAAAACCGGTTGCGCTGGCCGGTATTATGGGAGGTTTGAATTCCGCCGTTTCCGATGACACCAATTTGGTGTTGATCGAAAGCGCCTATTTTGATCCGCTCACAATCCGGAAAGGGGCAAAATCGTTGGGTATGCTGACGGAGGCCTCGCGGCGGTTTGAACGCGGTGCCGATCCGGAAGCCGCCGTAACCGCCTTTTGGCGTATCGTGAATCTGCTCGAAGAATACGCCGCGGGCGAACTGGCTTCGGAAGTTGTCGATGCTTATCCAAAGAAAATCACACCCCCCGTATTAAGCTTGCGTAAATCCAAACTGGAGATGGTGTCCGGTATTGAATACGACAATAATTTTGTCGAGGAATGCCTGAACGGTCTGGAAATATCCTGGCGCCGATCGGAATCGGATGTATGGGAATGTACGCCCCCCAGTTTCCGCCCCGATCTTGAACGTGAAATCGATCTGATCGAAGAAATAATCCGCCTGGAGGGATATGATACCATTCCCCCCAGCCGGAGATTCAGCAGCAATTTCCCGATTTCGAAAGTTGATCCCCTGGATTCCGTTGGCCCGATCATTGATTCATTTGTGGGATTGGGCTTTCATCAATGTTACAACAACTCGTTACAACCCCAATATTTTGCCGCCGGTTTGGGCAAAACACCGGTGGTAATGAAGAATCCCCTCAGCGAACAAATGTCCGTTTTACGAACGTCCCTGTTACCCGGTTTATTGCAGACGGTCGATTTCAATATCAAGAATGGAAATAAAAATTTATTATTGTTTGAAGTGGGGCAGGTCCATGAACAGGAAACGCCCGGATTCTCGGGAATTAAAGAACGTTTTGTCCTTTCCGGCGTCGTTCACGGGTTCGTCACCGAAAAGGACATCCATTCATCGCAGGAGCGCTCCCATGACTTTTATTCCCTGAAAGGATTACTGGAAAGCGCCCTGAAACGGATTACGAAAACAAGGCCACGGTACGAAGAAGATGAACATCCCGGGTACAATCCCTGTAATCGACTTTTTATTAACGAAAACCTGGTCGGAATCATGGGACAGGTACGACCGGATTACATAGAGGTCCTGAAACTGGAAACCGGAAATGTTTTCGGTTTTGAATTGGACCTGAGTGTTTTAATGGATATTTTCAATGAACCAATCGTGTACAAACCGATTTCCGTTTTCCCGAAAATTAACAGGGATGTGAATCTTATTCTCGATAAAACAATCAAAGCCGGAACGGTTGCGGAGAAGATATTTAAAGTAAATCGTGAACTAATCAGAGATGTGCGACCGGTTGATATTTACGAACACGAATCGCTGGGGAAGGATAAAAAGAGCGTGGTGTTTAATATCGTTTTCCAAAGTGATGTACGAACACTTGAAGACAAAGAGGTAAACTCAATAATAAATGAAATTATCAGTGTTGTTTCTAAACATTTTGGAGCTAAATTACGAACATGACAGACATTGCATTACTGAGCGAACTGGAAAACAAGTTAAAAATTCTCATCGAAGAATTAAAACATGCCCGGTCACGTGCCCAGAATGGCGATGTTCCTTCCAAAGCGGATGAGAAATTGAAACGAATTGAAGGTAAAGTTAAAAATCTTATCCAATTGCTTGACCAGATATAGGGAATAAAAAGAATGGAAGATCGAGCCAGTTTAGTCAGGGTAAGTATTTTTGGTCAGGAATATACCGTTAAAGCGCCGGCGGATGCCAACTATATTAAAGATATTGCCGCGTATGTCGATGGAAAAATGCGCGAAGTACAGGACAGCCTTACGACTGCTCAATCCTCCACGCGAATTGCGATTCTGGCAGCCATGAACATCTCTGATGAATTGTTCATGCTCCGCAACGAAAAAGACCATCTCACCAGCGACGTGGAAAGTCGTATTTCTTCACTGATCGAACTGATTGATGAGAATCTTTAGTCCGCCCTCGCTCCGAGGGAGTGATGCGAAAGCGTACAAGCTCTCCGGAGGCGGGTGTAAATAAAAAGGCTTGTCGGATTTTCCGCTGCCTGGGATAAAACAAGATGTCCGGGGCTTGCCCCGGGATTCGGACCATTTGATTTTAACCGTATAAACTCTGATTACAAAAATGCCACAAACGAAGATTCTTTCCGGAAAGGAAGTAAGCCGGTCGGTATATCATTCTCTGAAACCAAGAATTGAAAGCCTGAAAGCGCGGGGGGTTGTTCCCGGTTTGGCTGTGGTTCTGGTTGGTGAAGATCCGGCCTCCAAAATATATGTACGCAGTAAAACCCGCAGATTCCTGAAAATGGGACTCTATTCCGAGACTTTTACGTATCCCGATTCCATTACCGAATCTGAATTAATTGATAAAATTCATGAATTAAACCGCGATGAACGATTCCACGGGATATTGATCCAACTGCCGCTTCCTAAGCAGATCGATACGGACAAAGTGATTGGGACCGTAGATCCTGACAAAGACGTGGATGGTTTTCATCCTCAGAATCTGGGACGGCTGACGGCCGGGAAACCACGTTTCATTCCCTGCACTCCTAAGGGAATAATGCGTATCCTGGAATATTACCAAATTGATTTAAACGGCAAACATGTCGTTGTGATCGGCCGCAGCAATATCGTTGGCAGGCCGATTTCCATTCTTACCAGTTTGAAACGAAAAAACAGCAATGCCACGACGACGATTTGTCATTCGGGCACGAAAGATATTCCTTATTACACGCGCCAGGCGGATGTAATCATCGCCGCTATCGGCGTTCCGAATTTTGTGAATGATTCTTACCTCAAACCGGGCGTTGTCATCATCGATGTGGGGATTAACCGAGTAGCTGATCAATCCGAGAAAGGCTACCATCTGGCCGGGGACGTGGATCAGGAAAAAGTTACGGGAATTGCCGCTGCGATTACGCCTGTTCCCGGCGGCGTCGGACCGATGACCATCGCCATGTTGGTAGAAAATACTGTCGAATCCGCCGAATATTTCGTGTCCAACAGCTAAAATTCATACAACCCCCCTTACCGTACTTTACCCAATAAAATTTAAACAGGATATGTATATCTTGATTTCTAATATTTTAATATGTAAAATTTATCAAGTTTAATACAGATAACCTGTATTGAACATAAAACTATTTAATAAATAGTGAATTGATAATAAAGATAAACGGAGGGCCAAATGAGGGCAATGATAAGATTTACCCCTGTTTTGGTTATTTTCGGTTTCTTGTATTCCCAGACCTACGTAGGATCATCCGCCTGTTCTACGTGTCACGGTACAACCGATGTAACTAATGCAGGGTACGATATTCATGCCACGTTCTTGGAATCAGGTCACCCATACAAATTGAACCCGGTAAATGGCGCAGCGCCAACCTACCCGTGGAGTATCGTACCGAATCCACCTGCAAATGTCGATCGTGGAGATGGTACCGATACCACCTTTACATGGGATGATATTACCTATGTAATCGGTGGATACGGTTGGAAAGCGCGGTTTCTTGATTCGAAAGGTTACATAATTACCGGTGCCAACGTTCAGTACAATTTGGAAACGGAAGGCTGGAGTGGGTATCATTCCACAGAGGCCATCGGTACCAAGAAATACAATTGCGGACGTTGTCATACGACGGGTTGGGTTGATTCCGATGATGACGTTGCCACCAATAACCAGGACGGTTTGGAAGGGTTGGTTGGAACCTTTTCGGAACCGGGCGTCCAATGTGAAGCCTGTCACGGGCCGGGTAGTGATCATGTCGCGGCCCCGAGCAGCACCAATATTACAAAGGATGTTTCCTCGGATTTGTGTGGTAATTGCCACTATCGCGATGCGCAAAACAGGATTGAGTACAAGGGCGGATTCATTCGTCATCACGAACAATACGACGAATTTCTCCATTCTCCACACTCGGCGGCATTGACTTGCAATACCTGTCACAATTCGCATGCCAGCACGGTATACGATGACCAGGCATTGGGAGATGGTGTGAAAATGGAGTGCGCAACCTGTCACTCGTCGCAAGCGACAAATATGAATCATAATCCGGCGGCCACCTGTGTTGATTGCCATATGCCGGAAGCATCCAAATCGGCGGTTAGCGAAAATGAATATAACGGTGATATAAAAACGCATATATTCAAGATCAACACGGAACCGGTACCGAAGGATTCGATGGTCTATTATGATGATACGGCGGGTAAATATTTTGTTTGTCTTGACGAGAACGACA
>JALUTR010000182.1 GCA_027021785.1 Fidelibacterota bacterium
CTGTCCGTAATCGTTATCCATCCAACTGTTGGGAATAATGAAGGTCAGGACCCCTTTGGGGTTAAGGTCTTTCGCCGCTTTAAGCAGGAAATACACGTAAAGGTCGGCCCGCGCCGATATTGCCAGGTTTTTCCACTGTCTTTGAAGATGGTCCCGCAGAAACGTTTTGTAGTCCCCGCGCAGCAACTCCTGTCTTATATAGGGTGGATTTGCAATGATGATATCGGGCTTAATTTTTTTCCGGGCCAACAAATAATCCCCGACAAACAATCGCGGCGGTTCCGCAAACGAGGCCCGGCATTTCCGGACCATGTCAGGATCAAGGTCGTACCCGAAAACATTGGACGACAGCCATCTTTCGGGGACCGGAATATCGTATTGTCCCGCGAGGGATTTTATTCTTTCCCGGAGGGTACGCAGGAAAATCCCCTCCCCGACGGCCGGGTCCAGGTATATATAATTAAGCAGGAAACGAACCAATGCCCGCCCCACATCGAGGGGGGCGTTCCCCATGATGAAAACATCAAAGGAGTTTCGGTCCAGATGGGGGATATCGGCATTCAGACGACAATATAAGGCCTCCGTCACCATTGCCAGGGCGTGATTACCGGGGGTAAATACCACACCCTCGTTTTTGCGTGCCCGGGTGGTAAGGGTGGAAGTATTCATCGCCGGATCACGTTCTGTTTCGGCCGAAGGTCCATACGTAACAAAATCTGGTGATACATTCCCGCTGTTTTACAATCCCAAAACCTTTCGACTTTCGCTCCACCCGGGCAATTCCCGGAAAGCGGGTGGTTTTCTCAATCCGGATCAGGCTCCATTGCCTGTATTACCATTTCGGCAAGGTCGAGCACCTGCATATTCTTTTCCTGTTCCGTTACTTTCAGCGCATCATCCAACATTATCATGCAGAACGAACAAGCCGTGGCAACCGTTTGAGCGTTACTGTCAATGGCTTCCCGGAAACGGCTGAGGTTAATGCGTTCGCCCCGGTCGATTTCATGCCACATATTACCGCCGCCGGCTCCGCAACAAAAGCTGGTGTTTCGATGACGGTCCATTTCAATCAGCTCGCCGTTTCGCAGGGTGCTCCGGATAAGTTCGCGGGGAGCATCGTACTCCCCGTTATACCGGCCCAGATAACAGGGGTCATGGTACGTGATTTTTCGATCGGAGGAAGACGTTATTTTCAATTTCCCGCCATCAATCAATTCATGGATGAACTGCGAATGGTGTTGCACGTCGTAACGGCCGCCGAAATCCGGGTATTCATTTTTCAGGGTATGCAAACAATGGGGACAAGCGGTTACAATCCGGTCGAATTCATATTTGTTCAGCGTGTCGATATTTTGTAACGCCAGGGTTTCAAAGAGATATTCATCGCCAAGGCGACGGGCGGAATCACCGGTGCATTTTTCTTCATTTCCAAGGACGGCATAGTCCACGCCCGCCGCTTCGAAGATTTTCACCATGGCCCGCGCGACCTGCTGATTACGGGGATCGTATGCCCCGGCACAACCTACCCAATAAAGGACCTGTGCTTTTTTCTTAACGCTGAAAAGGGGCAATTCGATGCCCCCGTCAAGGGCCCATTTGGTCCGGTCGCTTTGCGCGAAGCCCCACGGGTTCCCGTTATTCATCATTTTTTCCAGGTGGGAAGCGGCTTGCGCCGGTGGTTTCCCTTCGGACAAAACCAGAAACCGGCGCAGATCGGTAAAGGTGGGAACGTGATCGATCAGGACCGGGCATTCTTCCATACAGGCCGCGCAAGTAGTACAGGACCAAAGTTCGGTTTCACTGATTTTACCGTTAATCAAATCTTTTTCTTCGCCACCGCCGAAGGTCTGTTCATACAAGCTGTGCCGGATATCGGTAATAATCTTCATCGGCGACAACGGTTTGCCCGTGTTATACGCCGGGCAGACACTGGTACAGCGGGCACATTCGGTACAGGCGATACTGTCCAATAACTGTTTCCAGGTGAAATCCCGTACCTTGTTGACCCCCAGGGTGAGATTCTCCAGGTCCACGTCGGGATCTTCCATTAATTGACTTACGTGCATGGGTCGGATCCGGCCCCTCCGGTCCCGGTTTGTCAAAGCAACATTCACTATTACCGCCAGGGAGTGAAACATTTTCGTAAGCGGCAGAACGGCAATAAACGCCAGGGCGGTAACGGCATGGAACCACCACAACCACGGTCTGACTGTTTCCCAGAAAGAAGCGGACGCTGTTTTTGACAGGGGGTAGCCTATCCAGGACCACGCTTCCGTCGCCGGTCGGGTCACGGCGATCCGGGCCGCTTCGGTAACGAATCCTCCCAAAACCAACAACAGCAACAATAGGAGAATCCCCGTGTCTCCCAGGAGATTCCAACGGCCGCCGAATCCGTCCTGCGGAAGCGGCTCGGGCTTGGCAAAATAACGGCGGTAAAGGGCCATGAGAATTCCCACCAACAGCATGAGTCCGCCCAGATCATTCAACGCCGCGAACCAGGGAGTATCAAGCTCCGGCAGGTAGCGCACGAACCACCCCCGGGCGGAGAAGAAATCCACGGTTGTGGCGAAAAACAGTTCCATAAATCCCCACCCTAACAGGAAGTGCATCACCGCCGCGTAGGTAAAGGTTTTACGGTAAACCCGCCGCTGACCGATTCCGAAAAACAGCCCGTTAATGAGAGCGGAAAGGAATTTGACGGGCCGGTCGGTTTCCGGTTTCCCCCGGCGAACGGTGAAAAATCGACGGAGGTTATAAGCCATGTAGACCAGGGCGAAAAGCGCTATGATATAAAATAGTACCGGCGCCTCGTAATGTTCAGCCATTTTCTGCTCCTGCTTTAGGTAAGGATTTCAGGTTTGATGCCATCGTGAAAAGTTGATTTTACGATGGCACCGGGTTTATGTCAGGATTGTTCTTTGATCGCCTCGGTCAGTTTCGGCACGATCTCCAACAAATCACCCACGACACCATAATCCGCGATTTCAAATATGGGGGCCTCCGGGTCCTTATTAATGGCCACGACGTTTTTCGAACCTTTCATACCCACAACGTGTTGAATCGCCCCGGAGATACCCAGGGCAAAGTACAATTTCGGCGCCACGCTCTGCCCCGAGCTGCCCACCTGGCGTGACGAAGGAAGCCAGCCGGCATCGACCACCGGGCGCGAAGAACCCAATTCGGCTCCCATGGCTTCGGCCAATTCCCCCGCCAACGGGATATTCTCTTCCTTGCCGATTCCCCGGCCGACGGAAACGATAACTTCCGCGCTGGAAAGGTCCACATCTCCAGCAGCCTCCTGAAAGGGCGGTTCGGATTGGGTCTTGATCTGTTCGGCCTCCAGGGCGACGGTAATATCCCGAACCGGGGCGGTACCGGCTTCCACGGCATCGGCCTGGAAGGTCGCCGACTGAAAACTAACCAAAACCGGGGGGGCAACCTGAGGGGCTACATCCACCACCAGTTTGGCGTTAAATACCTGTCGGGTAAAAACCGGCGAACCATCTTCAATCCTGTACGCCACCACATCCCCGACAAACGGTTTACGGATTCGCGCGCTTACCTTGGGAAAATAATCGCGGACCATATATGTATGTCCAACCAGTACATACCGGGGAGCTTCCTGTTCGATCACCTGTTTTATCGCCTCGGCATAGCCGTCGGAACTGTATTTTTCCAGTAACTCGTGCTCCAGGGACAAAACCTCATCGACTCGTTTCGTTGCCGCTTCACGGGCCAGATCTTTCGCCTGCGGGCCCCATGCCAGGGCCGCCACGGTCAGATTTAAATCGCGGGCCAGGGACTGCGCGGCCGCGATTGCCTCCAGGCTCATGCGGTGCAACGCCCCATTGCGATTCTCCAATACTACCAGAATATCCATCGTTCTCTCCTATAAAACTTTGATTTCTGTTCTGAGCACATTAACCAGTTGATCCACAACCTGGTTCAGGTCGCCTTCGATCATTTCCGTCCGTTTTTCCTTTTTATGCACATACAGGCGTTCCCAGGATTGCAAGGGCGTGTTCCCGGCGATTAAATCGGCTTTGGACAGCACCTTTATTTCTTTCTTCTTGGCGCCCATAATGCCTCTCAAGGACGGATAACGCGGTTGATTAAGACCGGATTGAATCGTGATACTGGCCGGCAAGGGTAAGGTAATCCATTGGGACCAGCCCGACTCCAATTCGCGTTTCACTTTGATCGAGCCGTCCTGCAGTTCCGTTGCCATCACCAGGGTAGCGGTTGCCATCTCCAGGAATTCCCCCAGAATAACGCCGGTCTGACCGGTGGCCAAATCCGCGGATTGCAATCCTGAAAGAAGTAAATCGAACTGTTCATCGCGTAACGCCGACGCAAAAATTCCGGCAATCAGAAAAGGATCGTTTTCATAAGGCGGTTCTTCGTGAATATGAATACCGCGATCGGCCCCTTTGGCCAATGCTTCCCGGATCACTTTCGGCGTTCGCTCCGGCGGCCCCATACTGACGACGACAACTTCCCCGCCGGCGGCTGATTTCTCTTTAATCAGGAGAGCTTCTTCCAGGGCGTAAGAATCGCTCTCGTTCATCTCAAAATCCAGGGCTGATTCATCCACCCACTGTTCTTCGGTACCAACGCGTAACGCGGACTCGCTTCCCGGCACTTGTTTTACTAATACGGCGATCTTCATCGGAATCTCCTCTATCGGTAATTGGAATGGTTTAATATAATACGTTTCATTTTATGCTAAAGACAATTTTGATATGCGACTGTTGTTCTTATTGAGAAATTAACAAGGATAGAGCTATTTTAACATCTACTTTCAAATCCTTTTACACGGGCCTGACATGAGCAAATTAACCAGTATTATCATCGCAAACGGCCTATTCATTATCGGATCATTGTTTTTACTTTGGTCTCTCAAACGTTGGCTGGAAAAACGTAAGCAACACCGCGAATAGGCTCCCATATAATCCACCCGGTTACGGTAAAAAGGAAACCCCCTGATTAAAGGGGGTTTCCTTTTTAAAAACAGTCAAGCAGGGCTGTCATTGGAAACCTGGGAGCGGGGGAAACAACCAGCTTTCGCAATACACGCCCTGCTTGAAACGGTAGGTAAAGTTATATCGCCTGTCATGATACGGCAAGTCCTTTTTTTTCAGCCCAAAGCGCGCGTATTGTTTCCCCTTCCACAAGTTATCCCGACATAAAAACCAGCGCCTTGACTAACCGCTTATCGATTCGTATTTTGGCCGACACGGCAAGAAGCCTTTGAAAGCGAAATGGAAATAATTTACCCCGGTCACGGAATCGTGGACACATCGATTGCTTCATCGATTAACATAATCGGTATATCGTTCCTGATCGGGTAAAGGTATTTCTTGTCTTCCCTGAGTAAACCGTTATCGATGATTTCCGTTACCGTTTCTCCATTTCGATACCGCACGACCCCGGACCGTATGGCGGTGTTTATTTTTCCCACGAACGACTCGTCAATAAGCGCAACCGGTTCCTTTGTTTCCGGGCAGCATAAAATATCAAGCAGTTCTTTTTGAATCGGCATTTAAATTCCCTCAATTAAATCATGATTAAGCACTTCATTTCCCTGGACCATTCCCTGTTCCAATTTATTAACGGCAGTCTATCAAATCCATTCCTTGATTCAGTAATGCCTTTCATCACGGATCCCCATACCTGGGGACTGCCGCTTTTATTATTTTGGTTGGGACTTGTTTTGTTCGGCAAAAAACGGGGTCGGATTGCGGCGGTGATATTACTGACGGCGGTTGTTTTGACCGATTCGATCGCGGCTCAACTGATCAAACCACTGGCAGGTCGGATCCGTCCCTCCCATGCCATGGTCGATTCGATCAACCTGTTAGTCGCCCCCGGCGGCAAATACAGCTTTGTTTCCAATCATGCCGCCAACAGTTTTGCGATCGCCGTGGTTGTGGGTTATTTTTACCGGCGCACGAAACCCTGGCTTTATTCCCTGGCCGGAATCATTTCATTCAGCCGTGTATACGTAGGGGTTCATTATCCGGCCGATGTCATTTTCGGAGGGCTGTTCGGGTACGCCCTGGCATGGATGGTCATCAGCGCCTGGGTGATTTTAAAGATGAGAGAGCTGAAACGGGGACGAACCTGGGTATGGTATGAAAACAGGGAACCGGGGGGATAAACAGGCTTTCCCCCGATGTTCCGGACAGCACGGAAAAGTTAGTTCGGTAACGTGCCTTCCGGCGGTTTTACGCCAAAATTTGTGAACCCTTCCCGCCCCGGTGATTTTATTTCGCCGTATTTATCCTCGAACTTGCGAATATTATCGTTCAAAGCCATAAGAAACGCTTTTGCGTGGGGTGGCGCCATGATGATCCGCGAATGGACCTTGGCTTTTTTCACGCCCGGCAGCAACCGGGTGAAATCCATCACGAATTCCGCCGGTGAGTGGGTAACCACTACAAAATTGGAATATTCCCCTCCACTGACTTCCTCGTCCAATTCGATGTTTATTTGTTGTACGTTTGGCTTTCGCATTTCCATGATTAACTCGCTTTCAGAGTTGTTTAAAATCCATCAAATTCACGCCGGTTAAACTCTTCCCAGTCTTCGTTCAATCCTTCGAATTCTTCGTATGCCGGTTCGTCTTCATCGGTACTGGTGGCAACCATTTCATTTTCATATAAACTAAATGTGTCTTTTTTCTTTTCAAATTCGGCAGGATCAATATCCTCCTCATCTTCCGGATCCAAACGTTCGATATCTTCCTTATAAACATCGGTGTCGAAAAAGTCCAGATTCTCCACAATTCCGTTGGCCATTAGGTACTCGAGGAAATCCAGGTATTTCCTTTGTCGCAAATCGTTTTTACAATGGATACAGATCAAGGATTCCCTGAGGTCTTCTTCCTCAAGGGTTGATTCACAGACGGGGCAGATAATACCTTCTAACATTTGAAAATCCTTTTAAAATCGGGCGGTAATATACATGGCGACTTTTGGTTGGTCAATAGTTAGTTACAGTTCGTTGCATGTTATTATTTCCGGCTTTTCTCCGCGCTATTACACGAACGGGCCTAAATTTGGTTCCAGCATAGGTTTATGGTCGTTACGGTAATAATTTACCCGGCGAATTTCGGGAGCCGGTTTGCAATAAATATTCCATTCCCCGCCGGTTATTCCGGAGTCAAACAACGCTTCTTTTTTTATGCTGCGAAAAAACCATGATCCTCCCATCCGCCGGTTGGCGGGCGATTTTGCGACGGGATGGAAATTAATATCTTTATTCCGCTCCCGATACAAAGGCGCACACCACCCTATAATCCCAACAACCGTCGCATATTAACATAGGCCTTTTCGAGCAGGTCGCCACTGCGGTGCACCAGGACAACATTAAAGTAGCGATCCGACCGGTCGGACAGGAACCCGATCCGCAAGGGCGCATTGGAAACCTGGACCACCCGCGCGGAAACGGGATGGAATTTCGGACAAAGATCAACGACGGCATCGACCGGATCGATAAAAATCCTGTCGATAAACTCCTTCCGGGGCAGTCGCCACCAGTTTAAATCGCTTTCCGTGTAGGTTGTAATCGGCGCTTGGATTGGTTGCTCAAAATATTTCAGGGCGTCCTGTCTGCAAACGAACCTTACTTGCAAATGCGGCCGGTCGGCCGGGAACAAGGACTTGAAAAAATGATTTACAATGCGCATGGTTTCAGGCGCGGCGGGCAGGATAAAAAGGATGGAAGATACGCCCCCGCCGCGGGAGGAAATCCGCAAGGATTTATCCTCCGCCCCGCGATCCCGGAAACCGTGCCACCAAAGGGCTAACCGTGTCTTGAGAGGAATATGCATAATCCGAATATAGCTTTTTTCCCATCTAAGAAACTGCTAAGTTTTCATCGTTTTTTAAGGAATAATTCTGTTACGGATTGTGGCCGGTGTTGCCTGATTCAAAGTAAGCAGCATAGAAAAGGAAGATGTCTTGTACAACTCTTATCCGTCTTATTTAAGGTTCATATTTTTCCTGTCCCGAATTAACATTCTCAGGGGAGGCAAACAATCATGAGTGTCGGGAAAAAAATTCTCTGGGGCGGCCTTGGCTGGGTCCTGGGCGGTCCCATAGGGGCCATTTTGGGGTACGCGTTCGCATCCATGTCCGAGGCACAATCAGGACAGGGTGGCCACGCCGTCGGATATCAGCGCCGGGAATACCCCCGGACCAAACCGGGAGATTTCATCGTGTCCCTGCTGGTTCTGTTCGCAACGGTGATGAAGGCCGATAAACATCTGCTGAAATCCGAGTTGCAATACGTCAAGCAATTCCTCCACCGGCAGTTCCCGCGCCAGAACGTGCAGGAATTCATGCTGCTGTTTAAGGACATTCTCGAACAGGACTATCCTTTAAAGGATGTGTGCCGCCAGATACAACGATCGATGGATCATCCCAGCCGGCTGGAACTTATCCATGTCCTTTTCGGCCTGTCGCAGGCCGATGGAAGTATCCATCCGCGGGAAATCGAGGCGATCCACCGGATTGCCCGGTACCTGAACATCAATGACCAGGATTTTAATTCCATCAAAGCCATGTTTGTTGCCGATACTCAGTCGGCTTACAAGATTTTAGGGATCGATCCTTCGGCGACGGACGCGGAAATCAAGAAAGCTTATCGAAAAATGGCGACGAAATACCACCCGGACAAGGTGGCCCACCTGGGAGAGGACCTCCGGCTGCTGGCCGAAGAAAAATTCAAGGCCGTCAACGAGGCGTACCAGACGCTTAAACAGGAAAGGCATTTCGCCTGATGGAAAAACCGGGACAATATCCATTCACGCGGGGCATTTATCCGGAAATGTACCGCAAGCGGCTCTGGACCATGCGCCAGTACGCCGGTTTCACTTCCGCCGAAGCGTCCAACGACCGCTTCCACTACCTGCTGAACCAGGGGGTTACCGGACTTTCCGTCGCGTTTGATCTTCCCACCCAGATCGGTTACGACTCCGATCACCCCATGGCGGAAGGCGAAGTCGGGAAGGTGGGGGTTCCCATTAATTCCATCCGGGACATGGAATTGCTGTTCAAAGACATCCCCCTGGACCGGGTTTCCACGTCCATGACAATTAACGCCACGGCCGCGATACTGCTGGCGCTTTACATTGTCATTGGGGAAAAACGGGGAATCAGTTCCGCCAATCTGCGGGGTACAATTCAAAACGATATTTTGAAAGAATACATTGCCCGCGGAACATTCATCTATCCTCCCCAACCTTCCATGCGCCTGGTGACCGACGTATTCGCGTTTTGCGCTTCCCACGTACCACGCTGGAACACGATTTCCATTTCCGGTTACCACATTCGTGAAGCCGGGAGTACCGCCGCCCAGGAACTGGCCTTCACCCTGGCAAACGGAATTGCCTATGTCCGGGCCGCGATTGATCGCGGTTTGGATGTGGATACGTTCGGGGCCCGTCTTTCATTCTTTTTCAACGCGCACAACGATTTTTTAGTCGAGATTGCCAAATTCCGCGCCGCCCGCCGTTTATGGGCCACGATTATGAAAGAGCGGTTCGGGGTCACAAACCAAAAAGCCCTGCTTTGCCGGTTTCACACCCAAACCGGCGGATCTACGTTGACGGCCCAGCAAATCGACAACAACGTGGTGCGCACCACCATCCAGGCCTTGTCCGCCGTATTGGGCGGCACCCAGTCCCTGCACACCAACAGCAAGGACGAAGCCCTGGCCCTCCCCACCGACGATACCGTCCGCCTGGCGCTGCGAACACAACAAATCATTGCCTATGAATCGGGAGTCGTGAATTATCCCGATCCTTTCGGCGGCAGTTACGTGGTCGAACACCTCACCGACGAACTGGAAGCCGAAGCGAAACGCATTATCGATGAAATCGATTCGATGGGCGGCGCCGTGAAGGCCATCGAGAACGGCTGGATACAAAATGAAATCGCCCGCAGCGCGTATGAATACCAGCAGGCCGTTGACCGGGGCGAAAAGATTATCGTGGGGGTAAACAAATTCACCAGCGATGAATCCGTCGAACCCCAACTAATGGAAATCGACCGGCAATTAATACAGCGGCAGATCGAACGGGTCAAATTATTAAAACAGCAACGCGATAATGATCACGTGAAGACACAGTTACACCGGCTGGAAAAAGCGGCGCGGGGCGCCGATAATATCCTGCCGTTTATCATTGATTGTGTCCGGAGCGAATGTACTCTGGGTGAAATCGCCGATGTATTTCGCGCCGTTTTCGGCGAATACCACCAGGCGTACTGATCCCCTCCGGCATACAGGCCGGATCAGACCGGTTCACCGCCAAGGCGCCAAGGACGCAAAGGTTTATTAAAAACCGAAATATGGTTGGGAGCAAATCCTTAAAATCCTTCGCGCACTCTGCCTCCCCGCGGTAAACCCTCTCACCGCCAAGGCGCCAATTATACCTGAGAAACGTCAATTAATAATTTCGAAGGCCTGGTCATTTTATCATTCGGCTTTTACAACTGTCTCAATAGTAAAATATTTCCATTATCTGAAAAATACCGGTGCCAAAAACAACCAAACCCCCCTAATTTTTCCATGAACATTTTCGCGGTAAAAGCATTAAACGCGGTACATCGAGTAGCGGAGTCTCATGAATCAACCCATCATTCAGAGGAATTTGATGAAATACATCATCGCCACGATCGCAACCATCTTTTTGTTCTCCTGTGCCAAGAAACCACAGGAAGTAATCCATCCCGAACCACCCAAAACAGTTAAAACTTCCGAAATGGACAGTGAACGCCTGAAGCTGGAATCACAGCCCACCGATCTGTCTTTTGACACAACCGCGGCAAAGACCGTTGAACCTGACGCAAAAGGCCTTGTCGCCACCTCCCCGGGCAAGGAAACGTCCGCAACGGAATCTTCCGTTTCGCCGCAATCATCTCCGGGAATTTCCCAACGACAAACCACCATTTCCGAAACGGCGTCTTCCCCGAAGGGAAAAACCAAAAGCGGAACCGTTGCCACGAAGACACCGGCCGCGGAAGGACCGTCTTCCACCGTCGCCAGCACAGCTTCGTCGGGAAAACGCTCAACCCCAAAAGTCGCCACCAAACCATCGCCCAAAGCGACCGGTCAGAAAAAATCCGCCGGGGCGACATCCGGTCAACCGGAAGAAACTCTCCTTGCCGACCAATTCGTGGACCAACGCCAAACTTCCTTT
>JALUTR010000183.1 GCA_027021785.1 Fidelibacterota bacterium
CTCCCGTTTTTCGTCTCTTGTCTCCTGAATATTTTCATTTTTCTCCAATCATAACCGGGCAATACCGTAACAATTCAAAACAACTTGAATTCGAAAAGTAATGGAAGGTAGTTGTTTGGTAAACCCGTTGCACCAGTCCCATTTGCGCCGCATGATTTTGTAGTCCCGAACCCGTGTAAACGTGTAATTTTCCATCTGAAATAAGGACGTCACACACGGTGGTGAGTTCAATCTTCAGCTACTATACGAAATAAGTTACAGAATATGTTCGCAGGCATAAGAAAGAGCATACAGACAAGGTACCTTTTTTACATCCTCAGTATGCTCATTGTCCTTATGCTTGTTTTGAGTTCAGGGTATAATTTATTACATAATCATGAGCCTGACTTAAAATACCACCAGGATTGTTCCGCCTATCAAATATCCTTATTATTAAGTACAATAATTGTCTACTATTATACATTCGGTTTAGTACTGTGTTTTTTGGCATTTATTTATTCGTATCAGTACAATATCGTCTATTCATTTTTTAAATATACTTTTAATTCCCGTGCTCCCCCCTTTTCAAATTCTTAAAAATCCCGGTCGTTATTTAAAACGACAAAAATTTTTACGGAATCAAGATTTGAAAAGGAGTGATCCATGTTTACGAACCGTAAAATCCGGAGCGCTTCCATACTTTTAGCTCTGAGTTGTTTGCTTATATCCGCTTTTACCGATATAGCTTATTCGCAGTCAAAGTATGGAACCTTACACGGCACCGTACTCAACAAGGAGAATCAACCCCTGTTGGGAGTTAATGTTATTATTCCGAATTTAGAACGTGGCGCAAGTACAAATATTCAAGGGGAATTTGTAATCACCCAGCTTCCCGCGGGGACATATAAGGTCGCTGTAAAATATATCGGATATAAGTCAGAGGTCAGGAATGTAAAAATTAAAGCCGGCGAGACTGTCAAAATCAAAATCGTATTAAATCAAACGGTTATCGAGACGGAACCGGTTGTGGTTACGGGTAGCCCGATAGCTACGGATCCCTTGAATTCGCCACAAGACATAAGTTATATCGGAGGTCGGGAAAAAATCCGCTTACAATCCGCTTCTCTGGGAAAAACAATCGAAACTATCCCGGGAATCTATAATATATCCGCCGGATCGGTTGCCGGTAAACCGGTTATTCGTGGACAAACCGGTGAACGGATCCGTGTTTTGATTGATGGTGTGGCCCAGGAATATCAACAATATGGTGAACGTCATGCGCCCAACATTGACCCCTTTAATTATGATCGGGTTGAAATTATCAAAGGAGCGGCCAGTCTACTCTACGGTTCTGACGCCTTGGGCGGCGCCATTAACCTGATTCCTTACCGATTTCATATCACTGCCAACGAAGTAATTGAATTCAACGGCTCAGTAACCAGCGCTTTTCATTCAAATAACCACGAATATATGACAGGTTTTAATTTCGCCGGTTCAAAGAGAAGACTCGGTTTTCTCGGCTCTCTTGTGAGAAGAAGCGCCGACAATTTCCATACACCTGAAGTAAAGCCTTTCGCAATAACGCAAAAAAGGGGTGATCCCAAATTCACGGGAGAAATCAACCACACCGATTTCGAGCAATTGAACGGCTCCATTGCACTTGGCTACTTGAGTTCAATCGGACTCTTTTCCGCGAATTACGATCATTATTTCAATTCGAATAATTTCTTATTACCGACAGGGTTGCCCATCGGGCTTCGTCTGGTAAACCGTATCGTAACTTTAAAAGGAAATATGCCTTTAAATCGTTATATTTTAAAACCAAAATTCAGTTATCAACGAAATCATCGGCAGGCAACGAAGCCTGGCGATTCACGTGACGTATTACCCAATTCACCCAATGTTGACCTGATTTTGGATGTTTATACGGGTCGGTTGGAAATTGAAAATATAAATATCTCCAACCTGTCGGGCATACTTGGCGCTGAAATGAAATATTACGATCATAAAAACATCGGCCTGGTTCCCCTTCAACCCAATGGTCATTTTACCAATATTGCATTATTTGGTTTTGAAGAATGGCGGTCCGAAAGACTGACTTTGAATTTTGGCGTCAGATTTGATTATCGATCACAGAAATTCTTGGGTTCGACATCCAATCCTTTATTACCCAAAGACGATGAGCGTGAATATTCCTCCTTGTCAGGCGCGATGGGTGTTTCCTACAAACTGTCGAACATATTAACCGCCACCACGAACATCGGGCGGGGGTTCAGAACTCCCAGCTTTTACAATCTCTATGTTTATGGATATCATGGCGGGGTGTTCGCATTTCAGATAGGTAATCCCGATCTTGAGAATGAAACTTCCTGGGACATTAGTTCCTCCTTACGTCTTCGCGGCAGTAAGATTGAAGCGGAGGCAACTATCTTCCAAAACAGGATTAATAATTATATCTTTATGTATAACGCACCCGATCAACCATTGGCGCCTCAGAATGAACCTTTCGTTTTTGCCCATGATCAGGCAGGCGCATTGTTGACCGGAATCAATTTAAGCGTAAAAACTAATATATTGGATTGGCTGGTTGTCGGTGGTAATTACTCAATGGTAAACGGTGCATTCTCCAGTGGCCCTTATAAGAATGATGAATTACCTTTAATGCCTCCCGGTCGTGCCAATGTGGAAATCAAATTCGTATCGCCGAAAACCCTCGTTTTCCACTCATCATACTTGTTGTTTAACATTAAACATGTAAGTGATAAATCAGCCGCCGGAGTTTATGAGCCCTTTGGACAATTCGACGACGGCATTGGACCTGATATACCATTCGGCGTAGCTTCAACCGATGCCTATACCATTGTTAATATGGGTGTTGGCTTTGATTTGAACATTATGAGAATGTCGCTCAATTTTGACGTCGAAATAACCAATCTCATGAATAAAGAATATCGGGATTTTTTGGATACCTATAAGGGTTATGCGTTATCACCCGGACGAAGCGTTAATATTAATTTGAATATGCCATACGATAATTAACTTAAATTTGTTGGATAAAAGAAAGCTGATATAATTGCATTAACCCGGCCACAGGTTTCGGGCGTAGCTTTTACGTTCGGTACTTTTTATCCCTGCGACAGATTATGCAAAACGTTAGTACCCAAAAAACAGAAGAGGCAACATGTTTTTGAAAAAAGGATTCCATTATTTTGCGTTATTGATTGCTTCGTGCCTGGTCTTCTTTTTTTGCTTTACCACGTTCGGATTCCCGGCGTCTGTCCCAAAATTTTCTTTTGCCGTCCTTGCGGATCCCAGGGCCGGCGGCGAAACCTGGAAAAACGCCTTATCGGAGATACGGGATATGGCGGTCAACCCTGAACCAAAGTTCACTCCTAATCAAATTATCATTGTCGTCGGAGACACCGATCCCCTTGAATTAAGGTATAACGATTATAAGAATATTTTTATTAACACGAATGAGTCCCCCCTCTTTTTACCCGTAATTGGAAATCATGAATTTGAGAATAACGGCAAGCCCTTCCGGTATGCCAGGGATACGATTATTCCCGCTATTCCGAACGTGGTTCGCAGACATCCGAAATCATGTGACTATTATCTGGATCATGAAAATGCCCGGTTCATAATACTTGACGGATACACCGACCTTGGTAAAAAAGGAGTCATCAACCGTAAAGGCAGACAATGGGTTGAGCAGGTAATTAAATCAGCGCCCTTAAAGATTGATCATATTTTTATCTTTTTTCATGAACCCGCTTTCCCACGATATCGTCATCTAAAAGATTCTTTCAACGCGGATCCTGAAAGCCGGGATGCCTTTTGGAAAATGTTGCTGGTATACCGCGACAAGGTTCGGGCGGTTTTCGTTGGACATACACATCATTACTACCGAATGCGTATTCTTGATCCTTCGGGGATACCCGCCAATGATAAGCATGCCTTTCCGGATGAAAACGGTGGCATATATCAGGTGGATGCCGGGGCGGCCGGAAACGGCAAGAAGAATATAATTGTGCAAACACAGATAAATGGTGAGCGGATTATTTTCAGAGTTCTCCAGGCAGATAACGGTAGCGGAAAACCATTCAAAAAAATTGATGAATGGCAATATCAACCGTAAAAAGACCGTAAGGGACTGATTTTTTCCAATCGACATTTTTAGTTGGAGGCGTTCCTCCGGAGGGAATGTTTTTCCATTGATATCCATAATCAACGTAAATTAAATCACTTCAATACTATTCATAACGATGGTGGGAGAATGATTATGGGTCTGCGTCTGAAAATTTTATCCGGTTTCCTCGTTTTGTCATTAATGTTAATTGTAGCCGGGATCTGGTCAATCTACCATTTCCATTTTATTGGTGAATCGGTCCAGAAACTAATTGATAATAATTACCAAAGTATCACGGCCACCAATACCATGATCAATGCCTTGGAAAGAGAAGACAGCGCTGTTTTGTTGTTGCTATTGGGGAAGTGGGAGAATGGGCGGTCGCTCCTGGAAAAAGCCGACAGCGTATTCAACCAAGGATTCCGGTTGGCGGAAAAAAATCAAACCTTGGCCGAAGAAGCCGATTTGATTAATAATATAAAGTCCAACTATCAACAGTACAAAAAGTTGTGGCAGTTGCCGATCGTCGGCACTTCCAAAGAAAATAATCTGGATTGGTACTTCGATGGAATACACCAGGCTTTTTTAGATACGAAAGCGTCCGTAAACGATTTGAACCTGTTGCACGAGAATGAATTATATCGCACCTCGATCGAATTAAGAAATCGCGCGAATCGCGCGACCATGCCCGGCATTGTCGCCATCATTACCGCCCTGATTTTCACTCTCATGTTCAGTTACCTGATCAATTACTTTATGGTCAATCCGATCATTCGTGTTATTAACGGCATAACACTGTTTCTTAAAACGGGCGAACCGTTCAATGTGCGGGTACGAACGAAAGATGAGATATCCAAGCTGGTATCCTCCGTTCAGTATCTTTGTTCGAATAAGAGCGAAAAGCCCGACAAATGAGACTGCACGTAATTTTCCGCTATGACGGTCTTATTCTGTTGTTGAATGGGGCCTTCCTCACAATTTCCGCGTGTATTTCCATGTTCGGTTCCGATTCCGCCTTGTTTCCCCTGGCATACGCGGCTATTATTTCCTTACTATTCGGTATTTTCCCCCTGATCTTTATCCCGGCTACCTATGACATTTCCAATAAAGAAGGTTTGGTTATTGTCATTTCCAGTTGGTTGCTTTCCTGCCTGATCGGGATGTTGCCATATATTTTATGGGGTGGTGACTTCACAGTGACAAACGCCTGGTTCGAAAGTGTTTCCGGGTACACGACAACCGGTTCAACCATCTTACAGAATGTTGAGGCGCTTCCCAGGGGCCTGTTGTTCTGGAGGGCGTCTACCCATTGGATCGGTGGGATGGGTATTATTGTCTTTGTTCTGGCCGTGCTGCCCAACATGGGTATGGCGGGAATGATGCTTTATCGCTCGGAAGTCTCCCATCACACGATGGACAAGTTCCGCTTCAAAACCAAGCGGGCGGCACAAATTCTGATCAGCGTCTATTTCGGTCTGACCCTCCTGGAAACAATCATTCTGGCTTTCAGCGGCATGAGTGTTTTCGACGCCATCACCCATTCGTTTGCTACCATCGCCACCGGCGGATTCTCAACCAAGAACGCGAGTATAGCCTATTATAACAGCGCCGTTATTGATTGGGTGATCATTGTTTTCATGGTCATTTCCGGGATTCATTTCGGTTTATTGTACGCCGTCTTTACCAAGAGCATCCGCCGAATATTGCAATCCTCAGTGGTCAAATATTATCTGCTGGCCCTGCTCATCGGTGTAATCGTAACAACGATAAGTAATTACGGAACTCAATATTCGAGTTGGCTGACCTCATTAAGATTTTCCGCTTTCCAGGTCATATCGGTGGGAACTTCAACCGGGTTTGCCACTGCCGATACCAATCCCTGGCCTTCCCTGACTCATATTCTGATTATCTTCTTCACACTCCAGTGTGCCTGTGCGGGCAGCACCTCGGGAGGGATCAAGACCGACCGGATTATTCTTTTCTGGAAAACGGTTGTTAAAAAAGTACGGCAATTCCTTCACCCCAAGGCCATTATTCCGGTCAGTATTGACAAATCCAATATCGATCCGAATGTGCTGGAACTGAGCGTCCTGTATATTTCCATCTATCTGATGGTGGTGTTTATCACAACTATCCTGCTCACCGCCATGGGCGTTGACAGCACCACCGCCTTCACCGGTTCGGCGGCAACGATGGGGAATGTCGGTCCCGGCCTGGGACTGGTGGGGACGGTCCATAACTTCAGCCAGATCCCGGCTGCGGGGAAATGGCTGCTTACATTAAACATGTTCCTGGGCCGACTGGAAATCTTCAGCGTCATTATTTTTCTGTCTCCGGAAACCTGGCAAAAACTCAGGTAACCAGGGTCTTTATTTTTGATATTAAATCGTGAGAAGCCACAGATTGGCAAGGATAAAAACGAATATATGTGATGCAATCGTAAACAGTTCTGAGTTGTCATTCTTGAGCCGGTAAAGTGAAAAACACAATTGGTTTGAAAATCAGGCCGGGAAGAATGAAGGCTTGTTCTCCTTAACCGGACACTTTTTCCATGCAGGCTCAAAACAATAGTAAAAACCCATTATCAAATTTCTTGACCGCATGATCTTTAGTTGGGGGATGTAATTCCGCGGGAAAACATTCAGAATACCGAACCATATAATTCATAATAATAAGCGAACAGGGTCTTCCGACCCTGTTCTTGTAACTAATTCCCTTTTGATATTATGCGGTATGAAAAGAAAGTATTTTTGCTCTTAATATCAAAGACAGATAGAATTTGTCAAATTCTTCTATGTCATATCACAAACAGCTTCCACATTCTCACGTCTTCCGAAAATCAATATTTGATCTTCGGGCTTCATAATAACGGAGGGCGTGGGAATGATATCCTTATAGCCTTTTTCGGTATTCTGCCGAATCAACAGGACATCAATATTGTACTTATTTCTCAAATCCAGGGCATGTACGGAGAAATTAACAAACGGTGAAGGAACGTTTATCCGTGCCAGCATAAATCCCGGAATGACTTCCGATTTTTCATGAAAATACTGATGAACAAATTTTATCGACGAGGCAATGGTCCCGGCGGTCTGGTCCTGTAATAGCAATTCCTGATATTCCCTTAAAATATCGGACCGTAATACCTGTCCCGTGACTTTTCCTTCCTCGTCCAGAACCGGAAGAACCTCCATGTCCATTTCGGACATGATCCTCAGAACCTGATCCATAGGCGTATCATCGGTAATCGAGGGGAAATGAGTATTGCTGATATCCGCCACTTTGGTTCCAATGGGAATTTCCTCAAAGCGGTTAACAAACCGTCGAATAGCGCCCTGGGTTATAATACCGGTTAAATGCCCGTTCGCATCACAGGCATAAAATATCGAATGTTCGCTGGAGGTCATCCGGGCCAATAGTTCCTCCACCGGTAACGATTCATCGATGGTTTCCACCAAATGCCGTTTTATCCTGGCGACACTCAATTGTTTAAGGATATTAATATCCTTACCGCCGTGGATATTTACTCCCCGCCGCAACAGTTTAATCGTGTATATGGTCCCCTCCAATACTCGTCCCGTAATGACGGTCGCGATGATACTGGAAATAATCAGGGGTAAAATAACCGAGTATTCGGTTGTCATTTCAAAAATGATAACGATGCCGGTAATCGGAGCGTTCGTGGCTGCGGCAACGACGGACGCCATTCCCACCAACGCGTAAGCCCCGGAAGAAGCGGTAACGTTCGGGAATATTCCATGAAAGACTTTGCCCAGGGTGCTTCCCAACATTGAGCCAATGAACAATGAAGGGGCGAAAATACCCCCCGAACCGCCGGAGCCCAGGGTAATCACAGTTGCTAATATTTTTGCAAAAAGTAATATTACGGCAAAAGCCATGGTTATTTCCCCGGCCAGGACCAGGTCCATGGTTTCGTAACCGACACCCAACACTTCCGGCACCGTGACCGCCAACAATCCCAATACCACGCCACCCATAATTGCCTTTGCGCCCACCGGTAATTTCATATTGTCGAACAAATCTTCGGTAAAATACAAGGCGCGGACAAAAAGCCAGCCTACCAGACCGGCCGCGATACCTAAAATAACATAAAAAACGAGTTCAATCGGCGCCTGTAGCTCGTAAATCGGGGGGACAAAGGCGGGATAGTCACCATAAATACTGTGCGAAATTACCGTCCCCATGACGGAAGAAATCATAATGGGAGCAATGGAAGAAACACTGAAATCTCCGAGAATAATCTCGCTGGCAAAGATCGCTCCGGCAATCGGCGCGTTAAATGTCGCCGCGATACCGGCGGCGGCTCCGCAACCTACAAAGGTCCTCATACGGCGGGCCGATACCTGGAACAATTGCCCGATAGTCGACCCGAATGCCGATCCGATCTGAACAATGGGGCCTTCCCGGCCGACGGAACCACCGGAACCGATCGACAGCGCCGAGGCAACCGCTTTCACCAAAACCACGCGCATCCTGATAAAACCGTTTTTCGTGGCTACGGCATCCATGACCTCGGGAACACCGTGTCCTTTTGCTTCCGGGGCAAGACGATGGACAAAAATAGCCACGATCATTCCTCCGACGGAAGGTATCAGTAATCGGAGATAAACCGGTGTGGCCTTAATTCCTTCCACAAGGTTACCCGAGTGCCACAGGTGAACCTGGAAAAAACTGATCATGCTACGGAACCCGGCGGCGATATACCCGGCCGCGATCCCGATTACAATGGCCACAATGATTACAAACAATTGGTCGAAAGACTTGATACTGAATAAAGTCCGCTGAATTAAATCAGACAACGCCTTCCTGCGGCGTATATAAATCCGCAGACGATGAATATTTTTACGCGATAAGTTGGGAATATTATCTTCGTAATTCATATTTCGTTTCATCCGACGTCTTGTTTATGGAGCACCATATGGTTTTGTTCAACGTTCGTGATAACAATTCAAATTGTTCTTAATAAGCCGATTATTAAGGGCCGAATTTATACTCGCTGTCCTATACTAAATGACAGAAATAAATGGAGCCCCAAAGCTAAAAGCCCGTGGCACCACCAAGAAATACCATCCGGTACCAATACCACTGAAATACGGCGGACAAGTCGGAGGGTTATTCGATCCGCCGTCAGTCTGCCGAAGCGACAGCGCAGGCAGGTAACCACAACTCATTTTTTTCCGGAATAATGCCTCAGAATACACCCCCTGTTCGGGGCTACGCCTTCTCCAACCCAGAACTCCGCTTAAAATGTTTCAATCAGGCGGATTATCCTTTTATATTCGGATAACTTTATCCGCTTTTCTTATGAGCGTTATTCCTTCGGATACACCCGTCAATATGCACAACTTTCAAACGAAAGGATACCCACAATGACCAATCAAATTATGATCCGCAACCGCTGGTCCGTTGTGTTGGGTGCGGTAATTATTCAATTATTCCTGGGGCGCGATTAGCGATAAGCTGGAACGAAGAATTTCCATCATTATCATGATGGCAACCCAGGGCATATTTGTAATCCTGTTCCGATGGATGGCCCGGATTCCGGCGCCGCTCCATCTGGGAGTCGCCCTGATCGGCTTCAATTTCGGGATAAACAATCAATCATCCACCGCCAAATAAAATTGATCTATAATCGGCGCCAAGGTTCTTCCCATCCAGAGCGGACGTCGAAGATTATCCGGATGGGTTTCCCTGTCCTTGGCCCATTGATTCCATTTTTTATAGTATTCAAAGGATTTATTCGTGTCGACAAAAATGTCACCGTATTTTTCCCCCGGTCCGGGTTTGGACAGGCTCACCTTTTGTAACCAGCAATGAGCGCCGGAAATCGGATCCGGTTGTACCGCGTGGGTTATGTTCTGATGTACCCCTCCATCCCGCCACCAGATACGTTTCGAATCGGGATCATGGGACGACCAGGGCTCCACGCCTTTAACCGTCTCCATTTTCCATTTGCCGTCTTCCAGGCGTGTTATTTTTACCGTATTGGTCATCCACCTGTTTCCCTCATCCTGATCACGTCGCCAGCGTCCGATATGATGCGAACAGGCCACGACCCCGGGTTTAATCGCTTCCGTCACCCAAACCTTGTCGACGAACCACCCGATTTCCGTGGTTATTTTTAAAAGATCTCCGGTATTTACACCCAGTTTGCAGGCATCCTTAGTGTGGATCCATATTGGGTTGCGATGGGCGATTTCGGTAAGCCACTTGGCATTCGCTGAGCGAGAGTGAATGTGCGTCGGCAGCCGGAAATTCGGTAATAAAACACATTCGTTTTTCGTTTCATCCATATAATCAGGATGGACATGGGATTTAATATATCCGGGAATTGCATATTCCGGATAACCAAAATCCACCATCGTTTGGGAATAAAATTCCTGTTTCTTTGATGGCGTGGGGAATCCAGTGTAATTCTTGCCCTCAGCATGGATACCAATCACTTTGCTATCTTTCAAAAGCTGTCCATTCTCCCGGGCGGTAGCACTTTTTACGAGTTCCTGAGATAGTTCGGTTTTATTCTTCTCATATACGTTTGATTGTACTTCAAAGGCACCATATTTACGCATGTATTCCAAGGGGGACAAGCCCTCTTTCGCTGCTTTTTCCGTAAGTCCGGGAGTGTGTTCAAAAATATACCGGTAATATTCGTCAATCGTGATTTTTTTACCTTTCCGGTAAGGACTAAGAAAATGTTTCCGGATGCCAAGATTGTTGTCTTTGTCTATACGCCACGACAATTCAATCCAGAATTCATCTTCTTCCCATACTTCCCCGGGATTGACTTCGTACGTGAACCGGAATTGTTTTCCTTCGCGACGGGCTTTTTCCCGCAATACCGGCTGGCGAAAGGCAATCCAGACTCCGGAATGCGTCTCGTAGGAATTCAGATCGTGCCGCTCGGAAGCATGTCCCATGGGCAAAACGTAATCGGCAAAAAAGGCCGTCTCATTCCAGGTTGGCGTCAAAGCGATATGGCAGCCCACCTTTGACTCGTCCAACAACACTTCCACCCAGGTAAAACCATCGGGGTAAGTCCACACCGGGTTAAAGACGCGGGTGAAATACACGTCCAGGGTTCCCCTGCCGTCTTTCATCAAATGGGGCAATATCTCACTCATTTCATAATGGCAAAGGGTATATTCCGGCGGGAAATGAAGTTCATTCCAATTCGGCGGCGGGGGCGGAACATCAAAAAATTCAGGCTGGAATTTGTTCCAGGCGCTTGGCGAAGTGCCTCCTTTGGTCCCCACGGAACCGGTCAACACGTTTAAAAAATGCAGGGTTCGCGCAACCTGCCAGCCGCCCAAATTCCCGATTGATGCACCGCGCCATACATGCGTAGCCAGTCGTGTTCCCGCGGAGGCGATCACATGGGCGACCTCGACAATATCTTCTTCCGGGATCCCCGCTTCCCGGGCCGCATATTCGGGTGTAAAACGGGCATACTCTTCCAGCAATTTTTCAATGAAGGTCTCAAAATCCGGCGACGCGTCGGGATGCCTTGCCCGCATGTATTCATCCCAGTTAACCCAGGTTTTCATGTACTCACGATTATACAACCCTTCTTCCAGGATAATCCTGGCAATCGCCAAAAACACGGCCGCTTCCGACCCGGGATACGTTGGCAACCAATAGTCCGCCAGGGATGCCGTATTTGACAATCGCGGATCAAGAACGATCAATTTGGCTCCTTTCGTCATCCCTTCCATGATCCTTTGGGCGTGAGGATTGAAATAATGGCCGGTCTCCAGGTGGGAACTGGCCAGGACGATCACTTTGGCGTTGGTGTGGTCAGGCGACGGACGGTCGAACTTATGCCAGAGGGCATACCCAAACCGGGCGCCGGCGGAACAGATATTCGTATGGGAATTGTGTCCGTCGACACCCCAGGCTTTCAACACGCGCTCGGCATACCCTTCGTGTCCGGGCCGGCCTACATGATAAACCACCTTGTCCCGCCGATCTTCCTTGAGTGAGTGACGAATCCTGGCGGCAATTTCATCAAGCGCCTGGTCCCAGGATATCCGTTCCCATTTACCAGCTCCCCTTTCGCCAACCCGTTTCAAAGGGTGGAGAATTCGCTCGGGATCATTGATCTGGTTTATTGTTGCCGGACCTTTGGCACAGTTTTTCCCGCGCGAACCGGGGTGATAGGGATTCCCCTCAAACTTGCGTATCCGGTTCGTCTCCTTATCGATATAGGCCAGAAGACCGCAGGCCGATTCGCAATTAAAGCAGGTTGTGGGAACAATCGAATAATGCCGGGCTTCTTTACCGGGCCATGCTTTCGGATCAAATTCAACAAAATCGTCCCATTCTTCCGGCGCGGGATAGTGAGATAACGGTTGTGATTCTTCCGCAACCCGCCGTTCCGCGGGGTCCCCTTGCGATATTTTGGGGATCAGGCCGATGCCTTCGGCAAATTTTTCTATCCGGGAACGTTTCATTTTATTATTTTCTCCAAATCTTTTTCCATTCGGTTACACACCAACGCGGAGCAATTGTCGGGGAAATGTACGGGTGATGTAACATCTGTTCATTCGCCTTATCCTTTTTGTACTTTCAGGGTGGCGTGACTATCGTTTACTAACTCAAAGGAATCAATTGGGGCACGCGCACGCGGACGAACTCCGTGAGAAATATCCCCAGCAGCGCGAAAACTCCGGCCATTATACGATAATGATCCCCTTCGACCAAGGAGATCATTACGAGGGGAACCAAATTTCCCACTACCATTCCGGCGTAAAAAATCCCGGAATAATACCCCCTGGTCATGAGTTTCACAGCTTTGTGAGCGTCTGTCGTCGCATGGGGAACCATCACTTCCAGGGTTATCAGAATTACATTGGTAAAAAGTCCGTAGCGCAATATCCCGACCTCAAAAGCGCTCGACCCGCCGTTCAGAATCATAATCGTCGTCGCTCCGGCAATTAAGGAATGGACAACCATGTGAAGCGAAGATAACGGTGATTGCCACAGATCCCGCCCCCGGGCCTGAGCGAACAAAAAGGCCGTGTACGCCGCTCCCAACACGGACAGGATGATTCCGGGTACCGCCAACCATTGGAGGGGCCATCCCATTAGGTTATTCAACAGAAGGAGCGTTGCCACAAACCCGAAACCGGCAATCAGATACGCCCCGCGGACAAGCCACGAAGACCACTGCGGTCGCAGCAACACATACAGGAACCGATCCGGTCGATTCAGATCGGCCACCAGTAATCCACCGGTCAGCCCTAAAAAGATCAACGTTGCAATCAGCGCCTTCAACTCCAGCGCCGGATTTGTTTCACCTGTTAGCATCTGCCAGAGATAAAAGACAAGAAAGGTCCCCGTAGCAATGGCCTTGGTCCAAATGTAGGCGGGAACTTCCCAACCCCACAATATCCCTTTGGAAGGAATATCATAGACCCGTCTGCTTGTCCGGTTTTCCTCGTTTTCCCGAACGACTTTATCAATCGCCCCCGGATTCAATGCCGTTCCATCCCCGGCATCACTCTCCAGCGCCGGCCGAACCAGCAGGTCACGCTCATCAACCGCAGGTAGTTCGGCGGCATACTTCGCGTAATGCCCGACACCGGTAGCCTGTTCGGACCACAAATAGTCCTTCCGACGCGGACTCGCCGAAGAACTCAACAGGGAGGAATCGTTTTTTACGTAAAACAGGTTCGGATATGTGTCCTTCTCAGGCTTGCGAACGACTACCGATTCGCGGGCAACAATTGTGGCTATTGTTGAATCGGGGTCATCAAGGTCACCCGAAATAATTGCCTCAACCGGACAAATCACAACACACGCCGGTTCACGACCCCGATCCACCCGGTGGGCACAGTAATTACACTTGGCGGAGGTGTTGGTTACCGGATCAATGTACAGTGCATCGTAAGGACAAGCCTGCATACAGGATTTACAGCCGATGCACCGCCTATTATCGAAGTCCACGATGCCATCGGCACGGGTGTAAAGGGCGGAAGTCGGACATATCTCCACGCAGGGGGCCGCCTCACAATGATTACAGCGTTGAATGAAAAATTCACGAACGGAATCGGGGAATACTCCATGCTCAATATATTTCACACTGGTCCGGTTCACACCCAGGGCAACATCGTGCTCTGATTTACAGGCTACCGTGCATGCGTGACAACCGATACATTTACGATTATCGATGACAAATCCGTAATTCATCGGCACAATCCGGGTTGTGTATTCATCGGATTCCCGGACCGACAAAAACTCATATTACAGTTACTCCTTATTTCCTTGTAAAGATCGATTTCCAAATGTCGGATATATTCTTTCAACAATTCATTACTACTTTTTGACCTTATAGTCAAGATTTCGGAACCGGTAATATACATTATTCCGTTACACAACGCATGGGATTTTCGTAAACAGTCCAAGTGCCAATCCGGCCAGCGGAAAGAAATCCCGGCGCCGTGGGGACGCTTACGGCATCCGGCGGTCCTCCCGGAGTATATCGCTCAAACACCAGGTTCAGGGGGGTAATCAACAAGTGAAGGTGTTTGCTGCGGGGAAAATAAGGGAAAAAAGCGCCGCCGAACCCAGGTCAACCACCGGGCAACAGGAATGCCGGTTTCGATCCCGGACCAACCATGAAAAACGGGGGCCACCAACGCCCTGACAAACCGGTCCGTCCGATGATCGGACCGCAAAGTCGATTGACCGCTGCCGACAATTTTCGCTATCCGGGAGAAACCCCGGGCAGAATATTCCAGACAAACGACGACGAGAACAACAAATACCACCTGTTCGGTCACTGATAACACCGATTATCCTTCCCCCGGGAAAAGTGAGCGATTATAGGTTGGAAATCACCCGCATCCCGGCTCGGGATCTGATTGGGTATTATCTTTTCTTACCGATCTTTTCGACCGGTAAACAGGCGTCAGTCTTCTTTTTTAACGGTACTTAGTTTTAACAGTGAATAAAGCGGACAAAAGCCGATGGCGCTGGTCACGAGGAAAATCACGGCAATCACACCCAGGATAAGCGCCGCCAATCCGGTGATCTGGTCTGCTAAGTACAAGACCGCCACAATGACGGCCAACAACACACGAATCCCACGGTCAATCGTTCCCATGTTCTTATTCATGATTACTCCTTTTTCGTTAATTAAACGGAAATCTCACCCTGCCGGGGCCGGGGGTACATTCCTTATCCCTTATCTTCCACGGTTATTTCGATCGCCGGTATTACCATTTATCCTAATTCATCAATTAATTCCGCGCAAACATCGAACAGGTCTTCCACCAGGTCCGGGATCAATTTCAACGGCACAATAACTCTCATAAATATTCCTGATTCAAACAGTTACACGAATGTAAAAATGTTTTCCCGGAATCGCTATTCCAAATTTTAATTCCGACAAACAAAGGGGGGTACTGACGGCTCCCAATGGTAAGGAACCCGGGGACTACCCGGGATGAAAGACACGAAAGGCACCGTAAATACACAATTCATGCCTGTTTCCCGCGGAATTAAATAAACAGTTGGATATCGGATTCAGTCGCAAATTCCAAAAAGGTCGCTGCGCCTCCCAATTCCACACCTTCAATAAAATCGTCAGGCGTAAATCCGAATACATCCATCGTCATTTGGCAACCGATAAGGCGGACGCCGGACTCCAGACAAATTTCACGCAATTCCTCAATGGCGGCTACGCCTTTTTTCCGGAAAGTCTGTTTCATGAGGGATGTGGCCATCGTCTCGAAACCGGGAATATTCCCCATCAATAAATTGGGGATCGGCCAATTAATATTCTGAAACCCTTTGGGACCGAAAGGCATTTTTATGGGCATGGCCGGATTCGCATGTGGCGCTACTTTGGCTGCGATATTTTTCTTCAGCAAAGTCAATCCGTAAAAAGTGAAAAAGATAGCCACGTCCATCTCCATCGCTGCCGCGGTGGAAGCCAAGACAAAGGGTGGATATGCCCAATCCAATGTCCCCTTTGAAGCAATAAGAGCCATCGACTTTTTTTCAGTATTACTCATATTCCCGTCCTGTTTTACTTTGATTTATGCAATCGGAATTGATTCCCCATGTCAAAATGATTCGTGATATGGACCCCGGGGAGAGGTCGAATAGTCGGGACGGAAACGTACCGACCGCGAGGTTACTTCTTCCGGATATAATAGGTGTATTCGTCCCCGTCCTGACCGGCTTCCAGTAATTCATTGCCGGTGCGATTCGTCCAGGCCGTTATATCGCTTTTTGATCCCGGATCGGTGGAAACCATTTTCAGGATTTCCCCGGAATTCATGGCATCGATTGCCTTTTTTGTTTTTAGAATCGGCAACGGACAATTCAGACCTCTGCAATCGATAATCCGATCCGCTTTAATATCACTCATAACCTTTTCCTCTTGTCAGGATGTAAATCGTACCCGCTCGGGGGAAACCGATTAAAACCGAATTCATCCATGTTCCATTCTCCCGATTGAATCTTCATTTCACATTCCGAAAAACAGGACAATATTTTCCGAATGAATTCATTGGCAATCGAATAATAGCAGGTTGTCCCTTCGCGTCGGTACGTAACAATCCGTTCTTTGTATAGTTTGCGTAGATGCTGGGAGGTCACCGCCTGTATCAAATTCAGATGGGTCTGTATTTCCGTAACTGTCCGTTCGCCACCCTGAATATACCTAATGATGTTCAGACGTAATGGGTGCCCAAGCGTTTTCATTACCCGTGAGGCGCCCAGGAAAAAATTTACGGACTTGTGTTCAGTCGAATCTATATTCACTTTTTAATATATATGGTTTTTTATCTATAGAGGTTAGGGCTTTATAAAAAAAATCACAACCATTGATGTAATCGGAAAATCCTAAGATGTCATCTCTGATCCTGTCAGAGGTTGTGAGACCATGCGGGATCAAAGAAGGGTGATATCTTCCGGTGCGGGTATTACTTCGACAACCAGGAATGGTTGTCGCGCACGGAAAAAGAAACGGGCACGTCAGCGGTCAAGTTTTTTTATCCGTCGTTCGTGTCGCCCCCCTTCAAAAGGAATTTTCAACCAAAGATCCACGATTCGTTTAGCCTTATCGGGGGCGATAAAGCGAGCTCCGAAGGAAAGGACATTCGCATTATTATGCAACCGTGACAGTTCCACGATTTTTTCCGGTCCGTCGTAAAAAACAGCCGCCCGTACCCCTTTGACGCGATTTGCCGCCATGGCTTCACCCTGCCCGGATCCTCCGAAAATGACCCCGAAACAATTAGGGGATGAGGCAACAACCCGGGCGGCGGGCAAAATAAAGTCGGGATAGTCATCATCCGCGTCGTATTCATACGCGCCGAAATCCTCAATCTCATATCCCTGGTTCGTCAAATGAGCCTTTATGGTTTCCTTCAGTTCATATCCTGCATGATCACTTGCCAAAACAATCTTCATAATTCCATCCGTCTTTTCCTGAGCATCCCCTTTTTACATACCTGACTGAATGTCGCTTTCCTGTTGATTCGAATACCCTTTGTTTTTAGAGTAAAGCGCTCAATTTTTCCCTGATTTTCGATTCCACCTGATCGGGTGTAAAACCGAAGACTCGTGCCAATTCCCCGGCAGGCGCTGATGCGCCGAAACGATCCAGACCAAACATCAGACCGGTCGGACCGACATACCGTTCCCAGCCAAGGGTAATCCCGGCTTCCAGGGATACTTTCAAACAACCGCGGGGAGGAATCAGGTGTTCACGGTATTCCGGCGGTTGACGGTCAAATAATTCCCAGCAGGGAAGACTGACAACGCGGACCCGCCGATCGTTCATCCGCTCCGCCACTTCCAGAGCCAATGACACTTCCGATCCCGTGGCCAGCAATACAATCTCCGGTGAGCCTTCACAATCCCTGAGGGCATATCCTCCCCGGCGAACCCCCTGCTCGATTGTTTCGATATCTGTCGAAATGACCGGCAATCCCTGGCGCGACAACAAAATCGCGCCGGGGGTATTGCGATCCTCGATTGCCAGTTTAAAACAAACCGCTGTTTCTTTGGCATCGGCAGGGCGATACACGTTAAAATCCGGAATCGTTCTAAGCGCCATAATTTGTTCCACCGGCTGATGTGTGGGCCCATCTTCTCCCACGAAGAAAGAATCGTGAGTAAATTCGTGAATAACCCGGATTTTTTGTAAAGCTCCCAAACGTAATGCCGGGCGACTGTAATCGGCAAAGACCAGGAATGTCCCGCCAAAGGGGATAATTCCACCGTGAAGGGCTAATCCGTTCAGGATCGTGGACATGGGGAATTCCCGCACACCAAAGGTTAAATTCCTGCCCTTCCGGTTGTTCTTCTGAAAATCCCCGTACTGTTTGGCAAATCCCCCGGTATAATTTGAGGGCTCAAGGTCCGCCGATCCGCCAATGAGATTCGGCAATTGCTTCGCGAAATGCTCCAAAGTCACACCAAAAGCTTTTCGGGTCGCAACGGAAGCTCCGGCTTCAAATTCGGGATAATTTATTCGCGGTAATTTATCCTCGATAACCTGTTCCCAGAGTCGGCGAAATTCCGGTTGTGATTGCGCTGTTCCAAGCCGCGCTTTCCATTTTTCCGATTCGGCCCTCAGTTCTTCGAAACGTCGTCTGAAATGGTCATACACTTCGGCCGGTACCATAAATTCCCCGGGGGAAATTCCCAGCTTCGCTTTGGTTTTACTGATTTCGTCCGGAGGCAGCGGAGAACCATGCGTACCCGCATCCCCTTCCATCGTTACCGTACCATGAGCCATAATGGTTTTACCGATAATAATACTCGGTTGTTCTGTCTGTCGGGCAGTTTCCACGGCCTGGCGCAAAGCCGGTAAATCGTGTCCCGCTACTTCCTGCACATGCCAACCCAGTCCTTTAAATACCTGTGCCACATCGGTTGAATCGGAACGACTGGTGGCTCCTGATATTTGAACCCCGTTGGAATCATAGTACATAATCAATTTCGAAAGCCCCCAGTGACTTGCCAATGCCGCCGCACCCAGGGCCACCGGCTCCTGTAAGTCACCATCACCCGCCAGCACATAGGTAAAATGACTTAACAAATCGTTCCCGCCGAACATCTCCCTGACAATAACCTCGGCCAACGCCATACCGGTTGCCATTCCAACCCCCTGACCCAGGGGTCCCGTTGTCGCTTCCACGCCCGGTATTTCCACCTCGGGGTGGCCGGGGGTGTTACTGTTCAATTGGCGGAATTGCTTAAGATCATCCAACTCCAACCAACCGACCATGTGGAGGAGAGAGTAAAGCAACATCGATTCATGTCCGGCGGACAAAACAAACCGGTCTCTGGATACCCACTCGGGATCGTCGGGATCATATTTTAAATACTCGGTAAATAAAAGATAAGCGAAATCGATCGATGACAGGGCTCCTCCCGTATGTCCCGAATTGGCGTTCCGGACCCCGTCCATGATCAGGCCTTTAATAACGTTTATTGTAAATTGGTCTTTGTCTTCTTTTCCCCAGTCTGCGAAAGTGTTTAATTCTTCGAAGTTTTTCATTGCGCGATAGCCATTTCCTGTAGTTTTGTTAACAATTCAATAACAACAATGCCGCCGAATTTAAAGCCCCAACACCGTATGATCCCATTAACAATCACAACATTAAACGCGGATTGGGCATTGACAATGAATTACCGGCAGAGAAAATAAACATAACGGGAATACGGCCTCAACCGACAACCGCACGGAATATTCGTTTAAAATTCCCTCCCAAAATCAATTGGATATCGTGTTTCGAGTATCCCCGTTCCAGTAATTTCCCGGTTATGGCAGGCAAATAGGTGCAATCTTCCATTTGTTTGGGCAAGGCCGATACGCCGTCGAAATCCGACCCCAGGCCCACATATTCGGGACCGATTAATTTGGCAACGTAATCGATATGATCGATCAACACATCCAGGTCCGGCGAAATGCGCTCAATTTCCGCTTCTAATAATGCCTGGCGGCGGTACCAGTATTCGTCCGAATGTTCACCGTACAGGACCTTAAGCGAATCCAGTTCACGACGATATCTTTCTTCAACGGACGTGACTTTTTGTTCGAACTCAGGGTCAAGATACCCGGCGTAAAAATTAATAAACACTACTCCCCCGTTTGCCTTGATTGCCCATAACTGGTTGTCCTTCAGATTGCGATAATGAGGACAAAGAGCGTACACGGAGGAATGGGAGGCAATAACCGGTTTTGACGTGGTTTCCAGAATATCCCAAAAGGTTTGTTCCCCGGAGTGGGAGACATCTATGATTACGCCCAGTTCATTGCATTTCCGGACGACACTTTTACCGAAGGGAGTCAATCCCTTAAAAGGGATGTCTTTCGCTTCGGTTTCATCCCTGGCGGAAGTGGCCCAGTCGGTGGAATTGTTCCAGGTAAGACCAAAACAGCGCATGCCGCGGCCGTACAGTTGCTCCAGTTTTTCCAGGCTGTTTTCAATCGGATGTCCCCCCTCAACGCCGATAACCGCCGACAGAACTCCTTTCCGTTCATTAATGAGCAAATCGGCGTAGGTTTCGGTGATGGATATCCGGTCCGGGGCACGCGTCGCGACAGCGTACAGGGAATCGATCATCTCATTGGCACGTATGAAAGAGCTGTCCGGCAAATACCGATCGGGGTTGACCCACACCGCAAATACCTGCAAGTCCACTCCTCCCTCTTTCAGGCGCGGAAGGTCCGAATGACCGGTATCCATACGCCGGGTTATATCCTCACCGCGCATAACCCGGAGCAGTACATCGTTATGGGTATCGGCAACGTATGATTCAAAATGGAATTTCAAAACATCATTTCTGCAGGACGATAAGATCAACAAAAAAAGCAGGAACAAATAATGGCGCTTCACGGGACACTAACAGGCTTTCTTACCCCGGATTCCCGTCATATTACGTAATATGGCACAACCCCCAAAAAGACTATGTCAATCCCATTCAAACCCGGTAACACTTTTCGTCTTCATATCCAGTTCCACCGAATTATAGTCCTGTAAACGGGGGATAAAATAATAGAGGATCTCAATCTGTTGTTGGTCATCCACCCAAACCGAATCGGGTTGCCCCAGCGTGTTTAACACTTCCCGCTTGGAGGGATGGACATTGAGGAATTCCCAGACGTCATAGTCGTTCATTAACCCGGCTTTAAAAGGAGGCGGAATTTCAACAGATTTCGGTATTGAGGCCGCTTTTTCCGGTGGACCGGAGGACGGCGGAACGCAACCCCATATAACGAGGAAGAAGATCAAGGGAATTATTCGCATCTGATAAAAATAAAGTTTGTTGCAATGCGATGCAAGAACCAAAAACCAAAAACCAAAAACCAAAAGCCAAGAGCCAAGAGCCAAGATAATTTCTTGGTTCCTGGCTCTTGGATCCTGGATCTTCAAAAATGTCCCCATAACTGAGGCAGTACGGCTTTTATTTATATGATCTTGTTTTTCATCCTAATTTTAATAATTGTAGTATATTTCACTTTCACATAATAAAAAAATATCGACCTTTGAATTCAGAAAATTACTGAGAAAATTCGACCATCGGTTTCCCCAGGAGAATAACTATGAATAAATCCGGCACAAAAGAACGCTTCTATTACGACCAGGAATTTTTAAGCAGTCCCGAGGCCCGATCGATCCGTATTCTTTCGGAGTATCTGGGTCCCCGGCAGCGATTCGGCAGCAACCGCGTGGAAGACACGATCGTGTTTTTCGGTTCCGCCCGAATCAAATCCCGTGAAGAAGCCGAACAGGCTTTGGCGAACGCTCCCCGCGATCTTTCTCCCAAACAGAGAAAGCGCCTGGAACACGACGTGGAAATGAGCCGCTATTATGAAGCCAGCCGGGATCTGGCACACCGGTTGACGACCTGGAGCAAAAAACTAAAGAACAGCAAACATCGCTACATTATTACATCAGGTGGAGGACCGGGAATCATGGAAGCCGCCAACCGCGGGAGTTCCGAAGCCAAGGGGCTGGCCATCGGTCTTAATATCACCCTGCCCTATGAACAAACGGGGAACCAGTGGATTACACCGGACCTGAATCTTCAGTTCCATTATTTCTTTATGCGCAAATTCTGGATGGCCTACCTTGCCAAGGCCCTGGTTGCATTTCCCGGCGGGTTCGGCACCCTCGACGAACTGATGGAAATGCTCACTTTGCTCCAAACAGGCAAAATTAAAAAACGGATTCCCATTGTTCTTTTCGGCAGCGAATACTGGCGCCATGTCATTAATTGGGATTACCTGGTTAAAATCGGCACCATTGACGAACAGGATATGAACCTGTTCAAGGTGTGTGACGACGTTCAGGAAGCCTTTAACTACATAACAAAGGAAATCATAAAAGCCAAGTTCAAAGGCCCTAATTTTTAAGAAAACGGATTTCAGAATGAGGAAACGAAATTACTCATTATTCCTGTTAATCATATCCATCTTTTCCCTTAAGGGGCAGGTCGCCCCGGTAAAAGACCTTCATGAAAATCCCCCGCGCGTATGGGCCCTGACCAACGGTAATGTTTACATCGAACCAAACAAGTTGATCAAAGCGGCTACCATCATCCTTCGTGACGGAATCATTGAGGCGGTTGGGACCGATCCGGATATCCCCTCGGACGCGACGGAAATCGACCTGAACGGAAACACGGTGTATGCCGGTTTTATCGAGAGCTGGCTGGAAATTCCCGACCCGGACACAATCCGCGCCGCCAGAGATCACTGGAACAAACAGGTGCGTGCCGACAGGGTTGTTTTTGACAGCTACAATCCTGACGACAAGGACGTACAACAATTGCGTGAATTGGGTTTCACCACCGCTCATCTCATCCCGAAGGACGGGATTTTCCGGGGTCAATCCTCCCTGGCGCAATTAACGGATAAGCCGGTGGCCTTAAAAACAACCGTGGCCCAGGTCGTGGATTTTAACTTCGGCGGATGGGGAAGCAATGCCTACCCCAATTCCCTGCTGGGGTGCATCGCCCTGATCAGACAAACATTCCTGGACGCCGATTGGTACACCAAGGCCACGGCAATCTTCAGCGAATATCCCGAAGATAATGAGCCCGTGGAGGAGGACCTGGCCCTGGACGCCCTGGCCAAGGCACGCCGGCAAAAATACCCGTTTATTTTCAACACCAGCGACGAATTATACGCCCTGCGGGCCGGTTCCATCACGCGCGAGTTCGGTCTGGAATTGTGGCTGAAGGGCAGCGGTTACGAATACCGACGTCTGAACGCGATTAAGACATTAAATCCTTTCATTATTCTCCCGGTGAACTACCCCGGGAAACCGGACGTGAGCAATCCTTACCAGGCCTTGCAATACACAACGGAACAACTGAAACATTGGGATTTGGCGCCCGATAACGCCGCCAAACTGGTCGCCGCGGGAATCCCCATCGCTTTTACCAGCGCGGAATTGAAAAACCGGTCCGACTTCCGTAAACGTCTAACCAAATCCATTCAACGCGGTCTATCTCCCGAAATCGCCCTGGCGGCCCTGACGACCGTTCCGGCGGAAAAAATGGGCGTCGGTCATTTCGTGGGGAAAATTCAAGCCGGGTACCAGGCCAACCTGGTAATCGTTGACGGGGACTATTTTAACTACCAAGATCCGATCCGGTCCGTATGGATCGGCGGGAATGAATACCCGGTCAAGCCGGCTCCCATCGTGGATCCGTCCGGGAAATGGGAACTGGAACTGCCGGAAACCACCTGGCGCCTGAGCTTCAAGAAAAGCGGCTCCCGGTGGAAGGGTTCCCTCGAATACGACAGTCTCGCTTTCGCATTGAAAGATGTCACAGTGGACGCCGACCGTGTAACCTGGATTTTGAAGACCGATACCCTGGGATTCGCCGGGTCGACACGCTTTACCGGCCACCTCGAAGATTCGACGGCAAGCGGTAAAGTCTTCTTCGCTTCCGGCGCGATTGAATCCTGGACGGGCAAGCGGATCGAGTTCCATGAAAAGACGAAAGCCGACACCTTGCGACCCGAATCACCCAGCGCTTTGACCGTGGTGTACCCCGATGGGGCCTTCGGCCTGGAAGAGCCGCCGAAAAAACCTTTCGCCGTCCTCGTGGACGACGCGACAATCTGGACTTGCGGACCGAAAGGTATACTGAAAGGTTGGGACATCCTGTTTGTGGATGGTAAGGTTAAAAAGATTGCGCGGGGTATTTCCGTTCCCCGGGGCGCCGCCCTGATCATCGACGGGCGCGGGAAACATGTTACGCCGGGGCTTATCGACGCGCACAATCATTCGGCGGCCGCCTCAATTAACGAGGGGACCCAGAGCGTGACCGCGGAAGTGCGTATCCGCGATGTGTTGAACAGCGACGATATCGCGATTTATCGCGAACTCGCGGGGGGACTCACCGTCGCTAACGTGTTGCACGGTTCCGCCAACACGATCGGCGGACAGAATGCCGTGATCAAACTCCGTTGGGGAGTAAAACCGGGAGATTTGATCTTTAGAAAAGCCCCGCCGGGAATCAAATTCGCCCTGGGAGAAAACGTAAAACAGTCAAATTGGGGCGAACGCTACCGGACGCGCTACCCCCAAACACGGATGGGAGTGGAACAGGTGCTCAGGGACGCCTTTACCGCCGCCCGGGATTACCGAAAAAATTGGGAAACCTACTACCGCGATGTTACCCTGCGAAAAACAAAGATACCGCCCCGGAAAGACCTGGAATTGGAAGCCCTGGTGGAAGTCCTGGAAGGGAAACGGTTGGTGCATTGTCATTCGTACCGCCAGGATGAAATTCTCATGCTGACCCGGGTGGCCGAAGACTTCGGGTTTACGGTGGGCACTTTTCAACATGTTCTGGAAGGATATAAAGTGGCCGACCGGATCGCGGATCATGGAGCCGGAGCATCCACTTTTTCCGACTGGTGGGCTTACAAATTCGAGGTGATCGACGCGATCCCTTACAACGGGGCGCTTATGACCAGGGTGGGCGTGACCACCTCCTTTAATTCCGATTCCAATGAACTGGCCCGGCACCTGAATACCGAAGCGGCCAAAGCCGTCAAGTACGGTGGACTTTCGGAAGAAGAAGCCTTGAAACTGGTAACCATCAACCCTGCCCGGCAATTGAAAATCGACCGCTGGGTAGGTTCATTGGAAGTAGGCAAAGATGCCGACTTCGTGATCTGGAGCGACAATCCCCTTTCCACGTACGCCGTTTGCGAGCAGACCTGGATCGACGGAAGACTGTATTTCTCAATCGAACGGGACAAGGAGCTCCGGCAACGGGACAAGAGAATCAGGAACGAGCTGATTCAAAAAATCCTGGCGACCGGGGATGACGGTAGTCCCGCCATGCTTCCCTCTTCAGACGGCAACTCACACGGTTATTCATGTTATTTCGGAGACGAACAAGCAACCGGGGAAGGAGGTGCGCGGTGAAACGCATTGTTTCGGCGGCATTATTGTTCACGACCCTGGTTTCCGGTTCCGATCAGATACCCGCCCCGCCCCAGTCGCACCCCATCCTGCTGAAGGGCGGAACGCTGCACACCGTTTCCGGGGATGTCCTGAAAAACACCGATCTCCTGTTTGAAAAAGGGAAAATCATCCGGATCGAGCGAAACATCAGACGGGAACCGGACATGGAAGTTATTTCCGTCAGGGGTAAACATATTTATCCCGGGTTTATCGCCGCCACGACCTCGTTAGGACTGGTGGAAATTAACGCCGTTCGGGCGACGCGCGACTATGCCGAAGTCGGTGATATAAATCCCAATGTCCGGGCCAATGTCAGTTACAATCCGGATTCGGAATTGATCCCGGTGGCACGCTCCAACGGCGTTCTGCTGGCCAACGTTACCCCCTTGTCCGGCATTATTCCCGGCCAGGCCTCGCTCATGATGCTGGACGGTTGGACCTGGGAAGACGCGACCCTGAAACATCCCACCGGTCTGCTTCTCAACTGGCCGAATATGCGCATCCGCAGCGGACCGCAAATTAAGAAATCGGCTGCGGAGCAACGTAAAGAACGGCAGAAAAAACTACAGGTAATCGATGATTTGTTCGCTAAGGCGCGGGCTTACGCCAAATATCACGGCGTGAACCCCAAACCGGTTCGTTACCCGGAAGGCCATGATTTACGTCTGGAAAGCATGATACCCTACGTAAACGGAGAAAAACCGATATTCGTTCAGGCCAATGAAGTGCAGCAGATCGAAGCCACCGTCCATTGGGCTGACCGCCGGAAGGTAACGATTATTATTGTGGGTGGCCGTGATGCCTGGCGCGTGACCGACTTGTTAAAAAAATATAATATTCCCGTGATTTACCAGAGTGTTTTGGCGCTGCCGACGCGCCGCTTCGAGGATTATGACCAGGCCTATAAAACACCACGCCTGCTCTACGAGGCCGGGGTACCGTTCTGCATTTCCGGCACCGGTTCTTCCTTCGCAACCGCGAACCTGCGAAACCTACCCTACCACGCTGCCATGGCAGCCTCGTTTGGTCTGCCGAAGGAAGAAGCGCTGCGATCCATTACCCTCTATCCGGCGGAAATCCTGGGCGTGAGCGACCGGGTTGGCTCACTTGAACCGGGGAAGGACGCGACCTTTTTCATCGCCGACGGCGACCCCCTGGACATCAGAACCCAGGTTGAACAATGTTACATCCAGGGCAAAAAAATCGACATGAGTGACCGGCACAAAATGCTGTACCGGAAATACCGGCAGAAATACAAACAATCGGGCCGATTGAAACCGTCCCAACATTGATCTCACTATGACCAATACCCGGAACAAAACACGTTGCGGATGGGAAAGTCGGGACCCCCTGATGATTCGTTACCATGACGAGGAATGGGGCGTCGCCTTGCACAATGACCGAAAACTTTTTGAGTTCCTGGTCCTGGATACATTTCAGGCCGGATTGAGCTGGGCTATCATTCTGAATAAGAGGGAAAATTTCCGTCGGGCATTCGACCAATTCGATCCGTATCGCATTGCCCGCTACTCTGAGGATAAAATCGAATCATTGATCACGGATAAAAGCATTATTCGCAATCGCGCAAAGATTCAGGCTGCCGTAAATAACGCCCAAATGTATTTGAATATTCTGGAAACCTTTGATTCTTTCGATCAATATATCTGGCAGTTCGTAAAGGGACAACCCATCGTGAACCGCTGGTCTTCCCTGACGGAAATTCCGGTCAGCACCAGGGAATCCGATGCCATGAGCAAGGACCTAAAAAAAAGAGGCTTTAAATTCGTGGGGACTACAATTTGCTACGCGTTCATGCAAGCGGCGGGCTTGGTGAATGACCACTTGGTAAGCTGTTTCCGGTATAACGAAATAAACGATTTGCACAAATAGTACAGTTTGAAACGTGAAGCGTGTCGGAACGTAGTGGAGATCCCGACGGAGCGTAGCGACGTGAGACATAAGGCGTAAATAAAGGAAAAAATCAATAGTTCCTCAATGCCATCTGTAATGACCGACCCAAACAATCCCCTCTCAAGAAGGGTATCCCGATCCGATTCGGGACAAGGTGTGTACAAGGTTTTCCCTATCCACTGAGTCTTTATCTCAATAAGAGCATACACCTGATAAAATATCCCGCCAATTGCTCCGCTATCTCCTACAAGCGGGAAACCAACTCGTTATATTTGTCCATCAGAAGCTTCGTGTTTTCCCCGCGTTTTCCGGTTCCTATGACCGTGTCGTCAATTTTCACAACGGGAACGATTCCCCGGGTCGTATTGCTCAGGAACACTTCGGATCGATTCGTTAAATCCGCCAGGGTGATACACGCGTACGCCACCGGATAGGGCGAAATTTCGCAAACCACCTGGCGGGTAATGCCGGGCAAAACCCCCTCTTTGCGGGTTACCAGCGTATCTCCCTCAAACCAGAACAAATTTGATCTGGATCCCTCATATATATAACCGGCTTCATCAGTTAAAAGCGCTTCGAAACAGCCTTTTTTTCGCGCTTCCCGATAGGCCAGAAAGCATTCCAGGTAGGAAAGCGATTTAACATGCGGTAAGGCCCGGTGCTGAACAATGCTCATTACCGACACACCGGCGTAAATGGATTCATTAATCGTTAATTCGAAAGAAATTACGATCAGTTCCTCGGGCGTGGCCACGATTTTTAATTGCTGAACGGGATAATCGGCTGCCGCAACAACCTTTTTTACCATCGAAATAATTTCGGACGCCGTGTATTCTACCGTCAAGTCGATTGCCCTGGCCGAGGCAAAGAGCCGGTCCACATGTTCTTTCAGCCGGAATACTTTCCGATTGCCGAACGTCCGGAGCGTTTCGAAAACGCCGAACCCGTACATAAACGCGTCCGAAAGAAGGTTTACCTTTGCTTCTTCCCTGTTTACCCAACTACCATTAATCAAAATCAGCATAATTTCCACCTATAAAAGATTTTGCCTTGTCAAACGTTTCCTGGTATTCAGGCTCCATTTCCGAATCGATGGTGATCCCGCCGCCTACCCCAAGATATAACCGCGCGCCTTTTTTCACGACCGTGCGAATGGCTATATTGGCATCAAGTTCCCCCGTCGGCAGAAGATATCCGATTGTCCCGGTATAAACGCCCCGGGCGACCGGTTCCAGTTCATCGATAATTTCCATGGCCCTTTTCTTGGGACACCCGGTAATCGAGCCACCGGGGAACATGGAAAACAGAGCTTCCAGGGGAGTCAATTCTTCCCGCAGTAAGCCCTGGATCCTGGCAACCGTGTGCCAAACCGCGGGAAGTTTACGTAGGGCTTTCTTTTGGAGAATTTTAACCGAACCGATTTCGCATACTTTGCCCAAATCATTTCGTAATAAATCGATAATCATGTAAAGTTCAGCCTGTTCCTTGGAGTTCCTCAGTAAATCGCTGATTTGCCGTCGGTCCTCCCGTTTTGTCTTTCCCCGGGGACGCGTTCCCTTGATCGGCTCGGTTACGATCCGTCGGTTTTCAATCCTGATAAACCGTTCCGGAGACAGGCTCAGGATCGAAAAATCGTCCCCCTCAAGGTACGCTGCAAAATCCACCGGGTTTTTCCTTAAAAATCGCGGAAATAATTCGCGCCCGGACATGCGCGTGGTGGCTTCCAGACGATGCGTAAGGTTCATCTGGTAAATATCACCGGCCACGATATGGGCCTGTACCTGCTCAAACGCCGCCTGGTATGTCTCCCGATCCAGGCGCGTGGTAAATTGACAATCGATCACCCCTTGATCGGGAAGGACCTTCCGGTTAAGAATCTGTCGCGCGATTCCGGGGAAATCATGGTCATGGTAATACAGAATTGTTTTCTCCCGGCCGAACTCAAGGTAATTATCGTAGGCAAGGAAGTATATCTCGGGCAGACCGAGATCATTTTTCTTCCCCGGTACAATTCGGTGCAATTCCAGCCCCAGGTCATAACTCAGATACCCCATGACAAACCGCTCCCGGTTCCGGTTCGTGAACACCGCCAGGTCGGTTCCCGACCGATGAACAAATGTACCGACAGGGTTGAAAGCAACAATTCGTTTCCACCCCTGTTTACTTCGGCTCCAGGTCATACAAGGGTATTTTTCCGTATCACGTAGTTTTCGCCAAAACGAAACCGGATCGCACGGCGGTAGTTCATATCGAAACATTTTCTGCCTCCCGGCGATGAGGAACGGATTCCGGGCACAACAGGAAATTCCGCAGTATCCGTGTTCCGCATTCGGTCATGAACGATTCGGGATGGAATTGCACACCGAACAGGGGATACCTCCGGTGCTCCATAGCCATAATGTCGCCGTCGCGTGTGCGGGCTGTCAATCGCAATTCATCCGGCACCCGGGTAAGAACCAGGGAATGGTATCTTGCGGCCGGGAACGGATTTTCGACCTTTTCAAACAGAATCGATTCCTCATGATAGATTGGTTGTGTCCGTCCGTAAACCAGGTGTTTTGCCGGTCCGATTTTCGCGCCGAAAGCGACGCCCAGGCACTGGTGCCCAAGACAGACACCCAGCATCGGAATCACGCGATAAAAGGCACGAACAAGAGGAATGCAAATACCCGTTTCATACGGTCTCCCCGGCCCCGGCGACAGGATAATTTTTTCCGGCCTGTCCTTTTCGATTTCATCGATCGATATTTGGTCGTTCAGGACCACTTTTGCCTGGTATCCAAGTTCCGCAACCGCCTGGTAAAGGTTGTAGGTAAAGGAATCGTAGTTATCAATGATCAATACCATAATGAATCGAAATCCGTGATTTCAGGCTATTGATTCGTACAGCCGGTTCGAAAATGTCGATTATGAATCCCATCACCCGTTAGACCGGTTTGTTCGCGAGTAGGATTAATTAACGATTTTCGTGATTTCATTATCCGTCAACCTACGATTTATTTTCAGTATGTATAAAGTAATCTTTGGGGGGAATGGAAAGTGTTTAAAGGAGCCAATCCGCCTGCCGGCGGAAAGAACCAAGGGTCAATCCGCCGGTTGGGAGGTTATCGGAAGCGTATTGCCGGAGTATCAGAGATCTTTTTTCGCAAAAGACCTTAATCCCAACCAGACCGGAATGATCATCCAGATAATCAAGGCGGAAACGGCCACCACCAATCCTAAGGGGCTGCCGAAAAACTGTTTGAAAACCGCACCGGTATACCCCAGAAGAGCGGACACATCCACCATAAGCAGCATCATGATTCGGGCCAGGTCGATGGGATTTAACAACGTTACGGCAATGCTGGCTTTATCCAGAGGATACTCACTGAACATGAAAATCAGGGCCAAAACAATCCCATCGTAAATCACGGCAAAAAACAACCAGATCAGGATTGTCAGACCCACCCCTTTTACCCGTTCTTCATTCTTAACCGAGATGTAATAGGATAAGGCGGTAAACACAAAGGTCAGGGTTACACCGGAAACCAGTAAAATGATAAATATGCCGCCAAAAGCCCCGGTATGATAGGTATTGTAAATAAACGGAATCCCCACCCCCGCGACGAAGGCAAGGGACAAGGGTGTGGCCAGGCCCACATACATACCGCGATACAACGACCCTCGTCCGATGGGTTGGGCCAACAACAATTCGATGAACTCACGGGAGCTGTAGAAAAACATGCTCCCAAACACAATGCTCACCAGGGGAATGATAAACAAAGTAATATTCATTAAACTTAACACCACCTTGGAACCGTCATTCCCAAAGCGAAACAGACCGTCGGTCAGAACAAAAAACAACAGGGCATAAAGCAGAATCCATTTGCCACGAATCAGGTCCTGCAGTTGGTATTTAATAATTTTCAGAAACGGTTTCATGCCCCATTCTCCGTCATTAAATACGCTACCGCCCGCTCCAGATTCTTTTCCCCCGAGCGTTTGATAATCTCCTCGATCGTTCCGGTAAAAATGATCCTGCCGTCAAGTAAGTAAACCAAATTATCGGCCAGTTCCTCCAACTCACTCATGATATGCGATGTGATGATGATCGTTTTGCCGGCTTCTTTTTCATGAATCAAACGGTCCTTCAGCAGGCTGCTGGAGATCGGGTCAAGACCGGCGGTTGGTTCGTCAAGGATCAATAAATCGGGATTAAACATGAGGGCAATAATGGCGCTAACCTTCTGACGTGTTCCCCCGGAAAGGGTCCTGATCGGTTTTTTCATTTCTCCGTCCATATTGAAAAAGGCAACCAGTTCATCCTCCATGTTCCCATTAAATCCCCGCAAATCCTTTATCATCCGCAATACTTCCCTGGCGGTCAGGTTTTCCGGGAATCGCGCCAATTGGGGCATATACCCGATATTATCACGGTAGGACCAATCCCCGTTCAACTGAAAACCGTTAATCGAAATCAATCCCGAAGTGGGTTTATCCAGTCCCAGCAGGCATTTAATAAGCGTGGTTTTGCCCGACCCGTTATGCCCGATAATGGCTGTTATTTTACCGGTTTCTATCTCCATGTCCAGCTCACGCAAAACCGTGAGTTTTCCGAATTTTTTATCCAGCTTGCTTATTTTTATCATTGCACACGACTCATTAAGGGTTTTTGATCAACCAGCATCTCGGGTGTCATCAGGGGAATATATTCCTCGGCTAAATCCAGCAAGTTTACGAACAGACTACGCAGTAGAATGAGCGCGGGTTCATTTTTTTCCACCAGGACTGAGAACAGTTTTACCGGATGGAAGGGGACATCTCCAACCCCGTTCTTATCAAGATCGTAGCCGCGGTATTTGCTCCAATAATTACGATCGAAAAGGTTAAAATTGTGTCTGCTGTTGGTAGCGACATCAAACGTGTTTCCTATGAAATCATTGAAACTAAATGTATTGTCGTTTGAATTGGCCATTATTTTGACAGCCCAGCCATTGTTAATAAACCGGTTGTTTTTTATTTCCATCCGAACACAACCATCGTTCAACATCCCGATCGTGTTCTGTTCAAACAAATTTTGATGGATAGAGCTGTCATAAATATCTTTTAACAATAGACCGTAGGAAGCGTCCCCCCAATTATATTCAAATGTGTTGGCCCACATTTCCACATTTCGGGAATACATTACCGCCACACCAGCGCCATTGTTGGTAAAAGTATTGTTCCAATACCGGTTACGATCCGAGAACATAAAATGCAACCCATAACGATGATTCAATTTTGCCGTATTATTAAATACCTCGGAATCCTCCACAAACTCCAGATAAATACCATCCCGTTGGCCTTCGATATTATTGTCCTGAACGGTAACTTGCTTGCAATACCATAAATGGATGCCGTTACCGGACAGTGTCTCTGTTTCCAGGTTGCTGATAATCTCGTTTCCGGCCACCACACATTGGCTGGTATTGGCCAGGTAAATCGCGAAATAGTTATTTTTAAACCGGTTTCGTATTATTTGTCCTTTTCGCACGCCATCAAACTTGACAGCGGCATTATCGTGAATAAAACTGGTCCCGGAATTCCTGAAATCGAACCCTTCGATTGAAAAGAACCCGGCCTTGACCGTCAGGATTTCGCCTTCACCTTTCCCGTCCAGGATGGGCCATCCCTTACCGATTAATGTCAATGATTTTTCAATCACTATATTGCCTTCCGCAAAGACCCCTTCGTGTACATAAACCGTGTCCCCGTCCTGGGCCGAATCAAGCGCGCTTCTGAGGGTTGAATAGGCCCTGTCTTCACCGACATGGATATCCCGGCCCGAAACACTCCCCACGCCGATCAGTGAGAAAAGGACAAGTGCGGTAAATACGGTACGCATCGTTAAAACCACTTTTTCCCGGTTAACGCCAAAATTTCTTCCCAGGAATATTCTTCGCCGGAATACAATTCCGCCATGTTTTCCGCGATTTTCTTGTCGCCGTACGCCGTAATATTAAGTCCCATCGGGCTGGTTAATTTCCGGGCCACAATAAATACAGCCGTGTTTTTATCGATTAACTTTCCCGGATCTCCGAAATCGATCACAAAAACGGAATGGATTTTTCCCGGGGCGATTCTTTTCCTGATCAGGTCCGCCGCCATACATTCGATGGAATCGTATTTATACGCCTTACCCTTGCGGGTAACAATCTCAGCTCCAAAACGATTATCCATCATTTTCATTTTACAATAGGAACATCCATCCCGGCCAAATCGCAAGGGTTCCGGTTTAGGACTACAGGCAAAAATCCCCAACAATACTGCCAATAGTAGTATTTGACGCAGACTTTTCATCAGCATGATCAACGCGATTTTTTTGCCTCAATATAGTACGACACCATACCCAGGAGAATGGAAACAAAAGCGGCAATTCCTCCCAGCGCCGGAAAAGAATAAGCCGTAAAATTAAGGATTGTCTTCCGACCAAATAATGGGGGCTGATATGTCATATTCGGAATTTTAATGGCCGCTTTCTCGATATCCAGATTATGTCCATAGTCGTAATTCCACTGGTAAAAATCATATAAACCGATTAATGCCAGAACAACAAATACTCCGATCCAAACCAGCAGCATTTTATTCCCACCTTTAATAGCGGTAAAAAGCCCGAACGCTATTATGAAAAAAACGACATAGGGTATGATTTTGAATTCCGGGAAGGATTGGGGATCAATATCCTTCATCCCGATATAGTGATTCACCAGGTTTATATTATTCAAGTCATTGGGGTTATGTCCGGTAATATCATTTATCCAGATATACATACCCAGTCCTTCCGGGTATTGGGGCGCTTCCAGAGTAATCGACCAAACCGGGAAAACATACATCAGAAGCAGCAACAACGAAGCTATAATCAATATTGTTTTTGATACTTTATTCATTTTTCCCCCTAACGGTTTGATCTGGCATTAAGCAAAACCATCACGACTTTTTACGAAAAATCCGGTTTGGTGTGGGGAGATGATTTCTCCCCACACCGTTACCTTTTTTATTAGTTATGGGATAGTTCGATTTTGGCGTTCCGTTTTGAAACGCGGATATATCCCTGCATTTCCTGGTGTAAGGCAGAGCAGAAATCCGTGCAATAGAATGGATATACCCCCGGTTCCTTCGGTTCCCAGGTCAGCGTTCTGGTTTCACCCGGCATAATTAACAGTTCAGCGTTATTGGCGCCGATAACCGCAAATCCGTGGGGGATATCCCAATCCTGTTCCAGGTTGGTAATATGGAAGTAAACCTTATCCCCAACTTTCACACCCTCGATATTATCCGGGGCAAAGTGCGTTCGAATCGTCGACATATACACGTGAACTTCCTTGCCCTTCCGTTCCACGCGTCGCTCTTTCTCGGATTTAATCGCATAGGGGTTCGTGTTGTTTTCCAGTTTATAGATTTTGGTGGTTTTATTCATCAGGATCTCAGCCGGAATCGCCTGGGCATAATGCGGTTCTCCGACGGTTGGGAAATCCAGCAACAGTTTCATTTTCTCACCGGAGATATCTATCAACTGCGCAGCGTGTGATAGTTCGGGACCCACAGGTAAATAGCGATCCTTTGTCATTTTATTTAAGGCGATCACATATTTACCCCACGGTTTACGACTATCACCACCGGGGATTGACAAGTGTCCGATGGAATAGTAAGTCGGTATTCGGTCAACGACTTCCCAGGTACCGATTTTCCACTTAACAATTTCGGAAGAAATAAAAGCGGAAGTGTAGGCATAGCCTTTTCCGTCGAATTCCGTGTGGAGTGGTCCCAGGCCGCAATTCGTTACTTCGCCGGCCAGGATGGCATTATAGTCCAGAACGGGAATACCGTTAACTTCCCCGGAGAACTTTTTATTCTCGATTGCTTTCAACATTTTCGAAAATGAATGCACCGGAATAACCGCCGCCAGTTTACCACCGGCGGCAATGTACTCGCCGCTTGGGTCAACATCCACACCGTGAGGCGATTTGGGAGTCGGCAGGTAGTAAATCAAGCCCGGACACTCCTCTGGAATGAGCACTTTGACCGATTTCTTTTCGTTGGAAACGACGGAACGGGTTCCTTCATCCAGGTAATTATCGAAATACCGGACCGGCATTTCCCGCGCCTTCCCTTCGGCAATATATTTTTCCGCCAGTTTCCAGTTTACCGCGGCAACAAAATCCTTGTCGTTTTGGGACGCATTTACTTCAAGCAGTTCGCTTGCCTGTTCGGAGTTATAACAGGTGAAGAAAGTCCAGCCATGGGATGGGCCTTTACCGGAATGCGACAAATCGTAGTCAAAACCCGGAACCAATATCTGGAAAGCAATGTCCATCCGTCCGGTCTCCTGGTCCACTTTGATAAAGGTAAGCGTGCCCTTAAAGTTTTCCTTATAACTGCTGATCGGGACATCTTCCTGAGGAATGGGGACGCTGAAACGTGTGGCGGCAATAACATATTCGGTATTCATTGTTACGAACGGAGAGGCATGATTCCCCCCGGAATTGGGGATTTCGATTATTTCTTCGGTCTCAAAAGTCGACAGATCGATACGCGCAACGCGGGGGGTATTGTTCGCGTTAATAAAAACCCAACGACCATCGGGAACGCCATCCGTCTGGGAAAGCTCAGGATGATGCGCATCATCCCAGGGAATAAATCCGTAGGATGTTTTCAGCATATCCTTGGTTTCTTCGGAAAATCCGTAACCGTTTTCCGGGGACACGGAAAAAACGGGGATGATCTTAAACAGGCGTCCCGAAGGCAAGCCGTATACTGACAGTTGACCGTTAAAGCCTCCGGATATGAAACTGTAAAATTCATCATATTCCCCCGGGGCTACGTACACTTTCGACGCTACCTCCGCATCTCCAATAACCTGTTTCTTGCCGGTACAACCCACCAGTATTATAAGCGCAACAACAGCCAAAATAAAACCGGCCCGAAGGTTACTCTTTTTGTTCATTTGTTGACCTCCTATTTTCTCATTTTCTGATTTATACTAATGATTCCTCATCAATTTTACGGAACCTTTAATCCTGCTGATCGATTGACCGGAAATATTCCAGCACGGAGCGTGCTTCCTCCCGGGTAACATTTTGGAATGTCATGGGAATATAATACTCCGCTAACAATTTTTTGACCTCCGGGTGTTTCTTCACCATTTCATCCGGATTCAGGATCATATTCATGATAAACTCGGGTTTGCGTCGTTCGGTAACTCCTTTCAGGGGCGGACCAACGAGACGAGCATCGATTTTATGACAAGCCGAACATTTCAGTTCGAATACACTCTTCCCTTTTGCCGCTAAACCGGCATCAATCGGATTAAGCGTGACCGACTTCACCGGTCCAATTCCTTTTTCAAGTTGTTCCTTTGTCAGGCCGCTCGTCGTAAGGCTTGATTTGGGTTCCGGAACTTTTTCCTTACTGCATCCGGCGAAAAGAATGACAACGGACAATATCCCCAATAATGTTTTAATCATTCAAATTTCCTTTCTTTTGTTTTTGAGATAAACGACCCATGGGATAATGTTCACGCATTTCTTCCAGCGTAATTTCATTAAACAGTCGTTTTAATCTCAACATGGTATCTTCCCAATATTCATGCACCGGACAGGGGTCACCGTCGCCGCATTCGCCTAAACCCAACATACATTTGTCAAACAGACCCCCCCCCTCAATTGGCGCTACTATATCGATCAGGCGAATACCATCGGAATTTTGTTTCAGTGTAACACCACCATTGGGTCCGGTGTAAGATTCAAGAATACCGGCCTGGATTAATTTTTGAGCAACTTTTGTCAACTGATAGAAAGAAACCCCCAACTCCGGAGCTATTTTACGTAAACGAATATAATGACAATTATCCCCTTCTTTCAAAAGGTAGAATATCAACCGGATTGCATATTCCGATGTCTTGGAGAGAAACAAGCAGAACGATTATTATGAATTAAGAGTCATAGTTCATAAATATATTATGAACTCCACTGCCGTGGTTGCAAGAACTTTTTTGTTGTTATCCAATCGATCCTGAGTTAATACCGTTTGATTTCCGGCAGGTATATATTGCAAACAAATCCATAATTATTTGTGTTCGTTATAATAACCGAACAGATACTTTTTACCCTTATATTTCAATTTTTAATTCCTGGTACTCTGGTATTAATGATCCTGGGGGAAACAAGAAAATGGTATTACATCACCACGGCGCGACTGCAATATCAGGATGAAACTCTTTACGGAATATTTTACAGCAATTTTGTTTGATATATATCATGAATCCGTAACAGACCGATACATGTTTTCCCATCGGTATCGACCACCGGTAAAACAGATATTTGCGAAGACCGGTCTTCCATGAGTGATACGGCGTCCTGTAATCGGGCATGGCCCGAAATGGCGATGGGATTGGCGGTCATCGCTTCTTCCACCCTGGTCGTTTTAATGTCCCGGTTGGAGACCAGGCAACGTCGTAAATCCCCCTCGGTAATGATGCCCTTCAGAATTTGCCCTTTGGCCAATACCAAAGCAGCCCCTTGCGGCTTTTCGGTCATCAATATCACGGCTTCCATCAAACTCAAATCCGGTGTTACCTGGGCAACCCGTCGTAACGGTTGCATGATATCCTTCACGGTTAACTTTAACCGGTGACCCAGATTGCCACCGGGATGAAACCGGGCAAAATCATCCTGGTTGAATTCCTTTGCGGTCATTAATACCGCCGCTAAAGCATCGCCGATCGCCAGGGTTAATGTCGTACTGGATGTGGGGACCAATCCCAGGGGATCAGCCTCTGTTGAAACAGAAGCGTCCAAAACCACGTCGACCTTTTGGGCAACCGGGGATTTCGGATTCCCGACGATACCAATGAGGGGTGACCGGAATTCGCGCAAAATGGGAATGACTTTCATTACCTCTTCGGTACTGCCGCTCTTCGATATTAAAATGGTCGGATCACCCGGGAGATAAATACCCAAATCGCCGTGTAACGCTTCCGCCGCATTCAGAAAAACCGCCGGAGTTCCCGTACTGCATAAGGTTCCCGCTATCTTCTGTCCAATTAAACCGGACTTCCCCATCCCGCATATCACCAGTTTCCCCGAGTGTTTTAATATTATCTTCGCCGCTGCGATTACACTTTGTTCTATGCGCTTCGCCGCGTGCAGAAGTTCTTCGGCTTCGGCGGTAATTATCCGGGAGGCAATGCCGGACAGAGTGGAAACGTCAACTTTTTTATTTTTCACGTAACGTAGCGGTTTAATAAGACCATCGAATTGGTGTGATATTACTTACAACAACGGTAAAAATGCCATGAAAGAAAACCGAATGTCAGGAAAAATAAAGACTGAAAATTTAGCCTCCCGTCAAGGATGGGGAGAATAGTTTGAAATATCCAGGAACCAGGGGCCAATCCCCCAACCGGCGGACTTTACATTACAACAAGCTACCGTTCATAGGGTAAGTCGTTTCGCTGCCAGCCTAAAAAGCCGTCCCGCATGTTGTAAATACGATTAAAACCATTATCAATGAGGATCTTGGAGGCTACGGTACTGCGATTCCCGGAGCGGCAATACACCAATATATCCTGGTTTTTAAATTCCGAAAGCTCGTTAATTCGCGACTGTAATTCCTGAACAGGGATTAACGTCGCGTCACTAATATGACCCTGCTCATATTCCGGAACGGTTCTGACATCGAGAATAAGAGGCTGAATGTTTTCGATTAATTCGACCGCCTGCCGGGAATCGATCTCCTGATAATTCGGCTGGTCAAAATTGATAACCTCAACCTCTCCACTGACGGTTCCCAGGGTGAAGGGAAACCGGCCGGACTTTTTCATCTTAAAATAGGGCGCCGCCGCGGGATCCGCAGGGATTAACTTACTTACGTTCAGGCCCGGAATGCGTAACTCCATTTCGGTCCCCTGGTTGAACCTGAATTTGATATAGTCGCCCCGATACACCGTAAAATGCGGATTCTTTTCCTCCGGTTTTATCGTAAGAACTCGATATCCCCGGATTATTTCACCCGACACTTTTTTGGTTGCCCGCGATGCGGAATTACCACCATTTGCGTCGGAACAACTGTAAAAACCGATTACAACGCCAATTAACAGCAATCCCATAATCTTAACTTCACGCATTAATATTCCTTCCTCTCTGATCCCTTTAACCCGGTCCCAATCAAGTCGTAACGACCGTGAAACGTGGTGGATTTTCCAGGTGTTTTTTTACGGTACACAGTTCCGCTGCTTTCACGATGGCATTTTTATATTTCTTCGGAAAGTCCGACGGAAGATTGATTTCCAGTCGTACCCGGTCGATTAAATTTGATTCAGGATCTTTTACAACGGATTGAATGACTTCAATACCTTCCGTGCTGATCCCACGTTGTTGACAAAAGCCCAGAACGTATATCCCCGCACATGTCCCGATGGATGCTACGAACAAATCAAACGGCGCCGGATCGGTTCCGCCGCCCCCTTCCTTTACCGGCTGATCGGTCCTGATCGTGAACTCCTTATATTCAGCATAGACTTTTTTCCCGCCCGGGAAGTAAATACGCATTTTCATCTCAAATCCTTATCAAAATAGTACGTTAATTAGATGAAACCCAAAAACGATGGTAACAAAATTATTATAAATTGTAACCGATTCGTTTTTATTGCATCTACTCAATATAATATTACTCGGAGATAAAATAATGGTAGAATATTTAACAAAGGAATCCTTTAAGGAAAAAGTGTTCAATTACGAAGAAAACAAGGAAGAATGGAAATTCGAAGGGAATTTACCCTGCATCATTGATTTTTACGCGGACTGGTGCGGACCGTGCAAGATGGTGGCTCCCATTCTTGATGAACTGGCCGGTGAATACGAAGGTAAAATGAACGTTTACAAAGTCGATACCGAGGCCGAGCGGGAACTGGCGGCTATATTCGGGATCAGGAGTATCCCCACGATGTTGTTTGTTCCACTTAATGATAAACCCCGGATGTCCGTCGGCGCATTGCCGAAAGAAAATCTTAAACAAGTCATAAACGACCTACTCGGCGTGACCTGACCTCTATCGCTTTTATCAAATTCACCCCGATTCCCTCCTTAAGGGAATCGGGGGTTTTTTATTCTGATCCAAATCCATGCACCCATAAATATTTCGGGGAATTTATTCGCTGTCAATAATCCCGTATTTTTCGGAATAGGCAAACAGAATCAGGTAAACCGGACCGGTAATGAATATAGCTTAAAACCATTGGCGGGGTTTTCTTTATTCGTACTTTCCCCACCCTCCGGCGGATTGGTTTCCCGACATCCGTCGGTCCGCCTTGCGGACTCGCTTCGCTCAACTTGGTTCCTGGTTCTTGGTTCTTTCTATCAGCGGATTGGTTTTCGCTACAGTGGTAATTCGACTTATAGCGGGATACTTAACTCCAATAACAATCCATCTCCTGTTGACTGCACAACCGTAAGATATTGTTTCCGATATTGAAGTGCGAACCCGCGACCGATGACGGTACCCAATCCCGCGCCGAAGATGACATCACTTAAATAATGCTTATTATCGTTAATTCGGCTGACAGCCACCACCGCTGCCACGAGATAAGCCGGAACCCCGATTTTAGGTCCGTACAATTCGTTAAATACGGTAGCCACGGTAAAACTGTGGGAAGTATGTCCGGAGGGAAAAGAACGGCGATCGCTTTTGTCCGGTCTTTGCCGGCCCACCGATCGTTTCAACAAATCGGTAGCCACACCGTTAGTCGCTAAAGTCAGAAAGGCGTAACCCATCCGGGACAATGTCTTCTCCCGCGAATCCCCTTGCGCTATGCCTGTTGCGGCGATGGCCGATAACAATGTCCAGTGCGCCCATTGGCCACCATAAAGATCACCGAAACGGGACAAATCAGCCGGTAAAAGACCCTGACTCCGTGCGTAGTCCATCACCTTACCGTCAACAGACAGGGCCCCCAGGGTCAATAAGGAAACGGAACCAATGATTTTCAGGTTCGACCGGTCCGAAAAAGTGTGCCTGATCCCCCCGGATGTGAATTCCGTTGCATCGTAGATAAGGGCGCGGAGGGAATGATCACCACTTTGGCTGTACCCCACGTTAAGGACCAAAATGAACAGACAGAGACTTATTATTTTTCGCCGCATATTCCTGATGTGCTTCCAAAATATTTAATTAAGGAACAGGAGTTTACGAAAAGATGCCCGACCCGGTGAAATGTTTTTATCCCTTCTGAACCCAACAAATTATTTTTTTAATCATTAATGCAGCTTCATTCCCCGGGAATAATTCCTCTGGTATTGCCGGTAATTACCGGGTTAGTCCCGGTTGTATTTGTCAATATGAGCCCTTCATGTATGCCGGTCCAATCTGATCGTTGCAAATTATTTTTCAGATATGACCCGGGTTTTTGTAAACTTGGGTACCTCATAGAAACTATTTAGGAATCGTAACTCACAATTGTTATTATCCAAATCATCCGAAAACGCCATCCGGTTGGTTTTTCATCTGATGAAAAATGAAAATAAGCATTTTTGCCGGATCAAAGTCATCGCCCGGGAGTTGGGCTTGCCTTATTTCCAATTAGCCAAAATTGCCCAATCTTTAATTCAGAACGGGATACTTATTTCCCGGACCGGTCCCCGGGGTGGTGTTGCTTTAAATTCAGATCCTGAGAAACTCCACCTGATAGATATCGTCAGCCCCTTCGAGCCGGAGAATTTTCTGGACCAATGTATTCTGGGGTTGGGTGTATGTGGTTCCCACAATCCCTGCCCGATCCATTACTATTGGAAGGAAACCAAAAAAAAAATAACCGAGATGTTTAACGAAAAAACATTACAGGATTTAAAGCACCAGGACCTGCTCGGGGAGATAAATAAAATAACTCCTTAATTAATCCCCCACCTCTCGTATTATTTCCAACCAAAATCCATAGTACAAGCTGAAGAAGCGAAGAATTATAAATCCGCCGGTTGGCAAATGATGTGAAAACAAAAGGAATGGTCGAAAGTACCCGATTCCACCCTGAAAAGAAAAAACCAATTAATCCCTCCAACACCATTTTCATTACCGGACCTAAAAATCCCCTCTGGAGGGGAACCGACGAAGTCGGAGGGGGGTGTGTAATGAGCGCTCCCTTTGGTGCATACTATCATTTACAATCCGGGCTCTGATAGATCGACTGAGTCCATAGATGAAGATCAAACTGTAACGTGAAGGAATAATTTGATTTCAGTAATCCGTATTCTGCAATTTCCGTAACAAACAAAACATCGTTGGAAACACAATTGCCCTGCACACACCCCGCCCCGATTCGGATCGGGGCGCCCCTCTTTTTAGAGGGGATCGGCTACTTTTGAAACAGAACCCTCAATCAATAATAATGAATCCGGTTCCACCAGCTAGCTCTAAAAAGAAAATTCAAATAGTTCCCCAACACCATTTTAAAATCCCCTCTGGAGAGGGGACCACCGACGAGGTCGGAGGGGGGTGTGTAATGAGCGCTCCCTCCGGTACACACCGTAAATTGTAGACCGGTTTTCGACAATAGTGATAATTCATCGACTTGTTGTTTCCCATTGTGCTATCCATCGGTCAATAGTTTCCAAAACGCCATCCAGATTTGATCTTACATCGCTTTCCCGGAAACGCAAAATATGCAACCCCAACGATTTTAATCTGGATTCGCGAACAGTATCATATTCAAATTTCCCCTCATGGCTCTCACCGTCAATCTCAATTATCAGTTTCAGTTTCGGGCAATAAAAATCGACAATGAAATCCAGAATCGGCTTCTGTCGGTGGAAATCGTAACCACGCATTTGTTTACCCTTTAAATGTATCCAAAGCAATATTTCTCCGGGGGTGCTTCTATTGCGTAGCGCACGAGCCAAGGATTTTAGTCTGGGATTATAAGGTATTTTCATAGATCAGCTCTGTTTTGATAGTTGAAAAATTGAAAAAACACTGAAAATCTAATAAAATTTAACAATGGACATAAAATAATTTTGGGTTTACCACACACCAGCCCCCAGGAGGAAATTCCATAGTTCCCCAACACCATTTTTTTTGCCGGACCTAAAAATCCCCTCTGGAGAGGGGACCACCGGCGAAGTCGGAGGGGGGTGTGTAATGAGCGCTCCCTCTGGTACATACTATCATTTACAGTCCGGGCTCTGATAGATCGACTGAGTCCATAGATGAAGATCAAACTGTAACGTGGAGGAATAATTTGATCTCAGTAATGACGCAATCGTAAAAAGTCGGGTGATAAAACGATAACAGTTACTAAGCTATAGAAATTATTAATATTATACGATATTACCATCAATTCTTGGTTTTATTGCATATTCGTTTGATTCGTTTGCTTCGTTGTTAGTTTTTACGGGACCATCAGTAATCCGTATTTTGCAATTTCCGTAATAAACAAAACATCGTTGGAGATACAATTCTAGATTTAGCCTGCTCGTGACGCTGCTGGCATTCTTTATGCGTCTTTTTAAAAAAACCGGCAGGCTCTCCACAATATATACAATTTCCTATTCTTTCACCTATTGGTTTCTAACGGATTAACCGAGGTACGTGAACTTCATCATTCCCGATGTAAAATTCCGTTGGTAAAAACCCATAGCTCCAAAATCACGCTAAAGCTTTTCAGGTTACCTCAAGTGTGTGTTAGACAGCCGTGAGTTCCAGTTTCTTCACTTTCCTCATATCTATTTTCTGCTTGGCACGCCAAAGAGAATAGTGGTCCTGCATGGCTAACCAACTTTCCGGAGTTCTCCCAAAAACATGTGAAAGACGCAACGCCATTTCCGGCGTAACATTGCTCTTGCAATTTAGGAGTCTGATAAACGTAGAGGCTGCAACGTTCAGATTTTCGGCTACTTTTCTGGAGCTCAAGCCAAACGGTTTCATGTATACCTCTCTGATGAATTCACCAGGATGGGGAGGGTTGTGCATACTCATTAATGGTAGTCCTCATAATTTACGGCATGAGCGTTTCCCGCTTCAAATTTGAAGGTTAAACGCCAATTGCCACTTACTAATATTGACCAGAAACTTTTCCGACTTCCTTTCAAGGGATGCAGATTGAAGCCGGGAATATCCATATCTTCAATTGTCGTGGCTGTATCCAGGGCCGATAGCATAAGTCGAAGTCGCTTGGCATGAATTGCCTGAATTCCAGCCTTTGATCCAGTCTCATAGAATTTTCGCAATCCTTTATGGTTGAAAGACAAGATCATGGTTTAATATAGGCATGTTGCGCATCACGAAACAAACAAATTCATAGGATCGAACCCCTGTTTTGTTAACTTCTCTCGTCGATCTTTTCCTGGATTCTGAGCACATTGTCATTCTATTGATT
>JALUTR010000184.1 GCA_027021785.1 Fidelibacterota bacterium
GGTGGCAGAGTTACCACGTTTGTCCGCGATACGGAAAATGATTTAACCATTAATATTTGGCAGGATACAAAAAGCTACCGGTATTTACAGATTTATATCCCGCCGGAACGAACATCCATAGCGGTCGAACCCATGACCTGCAATGTGAATTCTTTCAACAATAATGAGGGATTGATCATACTTGAACCCGGAGAATCATTTAAGGCCAGTTATGGTGTCATCTTACAATAATTACGGGGAATGTTTTGGAAAGAAAGCGATCTTGTTGAAAGATCGGGAACGTTCATCACGATGTTTCGGAGAATTAATAGCATTGTTACGAAATTTGATAAATGAATAAGATAAAAATGTATAATATGCGGTATTTCGGGTTAATAACACTAATTGGGCTCGGGCTGACAGGTTTGAGCTGTAATGACATTGAGGATTCACCCGCTCCGGGTGTGTTAAGGGTTACTTTGCAATCGGATAATGCCGATACGTCCCTTGTTATCGGTGGTGAAGTACTGACAGTAACAGAGTATTACACATTCCAGATAAGCGGTGACAGCACGATAGCCGATTCGCTGGTAATCCCCGAACGGGAGCCATTAACAATTCTGGGGGAAACCTTCACCGTATCAAACGATACCCTGGTAGTTAAGGGGAATATTTATGATACGACCCTGGTAATATCCGAAGAAAAAGAAATGTTTACTATTTCGGGGGATACGGTGGTATCCGTTGCGAAAAATGATACTATGAATATCTTCGATGTCAGCGTTTTTCAAGGCAAGGTTTATCATGACAGCCTTTACGCGACATTGTTTACCGGTTTATCGGAATATAAAACCAAAACACGTAATTATAATTTGTTGGAACAGGTCGGTGGCAGGTATAAGCAATTTGTCATTTTTGAGTCGTATGTTCCGCCCGGTAATTATAATATGCTTGAATTCGGGTTAACCGCTTCGGAATTATTATTAGGCGTTTTTAATTCCCCGATCAGACTTCCCGATGGTGAAAGTCCGTTGCTGCAATTAAACAGGGACTTTAAAGTCTATGAAGACGGCATTACGGAAGTGAATTTGCAAATTCGTCCCCTGGAATCCATAGCCCGGTATCGTGATTCATTCATATTTAACCGGGTTATCGAAATCACAACAATAAATCACTATTGATTATGACAAAATATATTGGTTTTACAACAATGAAAACATGCATCAAAACAATTTATATACTTATCATCGTATTCGGTGTGTTCCTGAATTGGTCCTGTAAAACGAACCCACCGAATCCGAATCTACCTCCGAATACGACAATCGCAAATATTCCGGTCGAGGGCGATACGTTATTCGCTTTGGTTACGTTGTATTGGGATGGTGGTGATGATGACGGGTATATCGAGGGATATAAATATCGTTACATTACCGAAGGTCTGGATTCGGTTGGGAGCGACTCATTCCAGATTGTCGAAACCATAACACAACCCTGGGAATTAACAACGGAAACCAGTTTGACAATTTCTTTTAATTCTGCTTATCCCCTGAATCGTCAAATATTCCAGGTCAGTGCGGTCGATAACGATGGCGTCGTAGACCCTACACCGGCGGAAAGAGTTTTTTACACGAAAATGACGTATTATCCGAAAACTTATATTCTGGCACCTGAGGATAATCAGAACCTTTTTTATTTGACGGAAACAACTGATTGGTGGAGTGGCATTTCATTGATCTTTACCGGAAGCGATCAGGACGGTGAAATTGTGGAATACGGTTATTCCATTGATGAAGAGGTTGACGATATAAATTGGATCTGGACCAATGATACATCGCTGTATATTACTCCTGACATGTTCCGGCAACCGCTGGAGGGGAAACATACCATCCGAGTCACGGCCAGAGACAATACTAATTTGGTTGATCCCGAGGGGAGTAAAGTAACGATTAGATTAATAGAACCGAAATTTGACAGAGATATACTGATTATAGATGAAACAGATGAAAATGGGGGATTCAGATATAATTTTAAATTTACGGATGAAGAAATCGATGAATTTTATGCCGATATCTTTAATAGCTATACTAAAAATCTTACTATTTCCACCTGGGATTTTGTTCAAAATGATACATTACCATCATTAGATACATTAGCGCATTATAAGGCTGTGTTTTGGTATGCGGATGGCTATTTAAAGCCGAATGTATTGCCGGATTATACGGACTATCTTGAGGATTATATGAATATTGGCGGCAACCTGATTCTGAGTGGCTGGCGAATTCTTACGGCGTTTCAATGGAGTGGTGGGCCGGAATTTACCTTTGGGGAAGGATCATTTATCCACGATTATCTTCATATTAATCAGTTTCAGGAGACCGGCAGAAAGCCTAATGAATATGATTTTATTGGATTGTATGGTAATGGTAGTGAATTTAGTGACTTGAGAGTAGACTCATTAAAATTAGCACAAACGGGTGATAGAACATATTTGCGTGGCAAATTATCCCATATAAATGCCATTACGGAAAAAGGTGTATTTACTCAAACATTATATACTTATCGTTCATCCGATAATAATGGGAATCCAACAGAGTGGGAAGGTGTGCCCTGTGTTATTCGGTACTATGGAACCAGTTTTAATACAGTGGTTGTTGGGCTTCCGATCTTTTTTCTTAAACAGGAAGATGCGCGTGTAATGATGCGGGAAATACTTACAAATTTAGGATTTTGAGTAGGTTCAAATGAGAAGAAATCAAAATAGAAAAATAATCCAGGTGACCAAAAATGTCCTTTTGTGGGGATTGTGTGGTTTTTCCATCTTAATGGCCGGTAATACCGGAAAAATTTCGGGGACGGTAACCGATAAGCGGACGGGGGAACCGCTTATCGGAGCGAATGTTATCGTGCAGGGAACAATATTTGGTGCTTCAACGGATGAAAATGGAAATTATTTTATACTCCAGGTGCCTCAGGGCAGATACAAGGTAATGTGTTCGTATATCGGCTACCAATCGGTAATCGTCGAACGTGTGGATGTCAGCGTGGATTTGACCACCAAGGTAAACTTCCAATTGGAGAGTACCGCGATTGAAGCCCAGGCGGTGACGGTAGTTGCCGAAAAATATATGGTACAAAAAGATGTGACCTCGACCCGCAGGGAAATACTCCAGGACGAACTTGCCGGAAGTCCCGGTCTGGAAAGCGCCACTGACATATTCAGGCTCCAGGGCGGCATTTACGTTGGCGGCCCTCCCGTTCGATTGGAAATGGCGGAGGGTACTCAACTTACCGTGCGCGATGAGAGTCTGAAAAACATTCACATTCGTGGCGGAAGGGGTGGTGAGATACTTTACCTGGTTGATGGTATGCCGGTAAATCATCCGATTTACGGTGGTCGTAGTGTGATCGATTTAAATGTTGTCGATATTCAGGGTGTGGAATTATTAACCGGCGCCTTCAATGCCGAATATGGGGAAGCGCAATCCGGAGTTGTAAACGTGACCACACGTTCGGGTAGCGAAAAATTCTCCGGTGGGATTGAATACAAAACCGATGAACCGGAATTTTGGATGCCTTCCTACTCGACACAATATACCGCGTTCTATTTAGGGGGCCCCGAACTTCTCACCACAAAACTTATGCCAAAATTAGGATTAAAAATCCCCGGGAAAATGTATTTCTTCTTTTCCGGGAATGTGAAAATGACGAATACCGCTTATAACAATCGGAAAACAAGGTCCGAAATATCTCTGCTGGGATATAAGATAAGAGAAAAACAGAAAAATGACGCCAATGTCAATTTTAAATTGAACTATGATATTCAAGATAATTTAAGAATACATTTGAATTATCACGGGTCCTGGAATCGTTGGAGCAATTTCAACTGGTTATGGAATTATTATCCTGATCACATGGCATCCTTCGGCCGTGATAACAATAACCTCACGTTACAGATAAACCATACACTCAGCAGCGCGACTTATTATTCGTTAAATGCCGGCTATTTATCGATCAAATATCAAGGCTCACAGGATGGAAAACGCCCCCCGGATTTCTGGGAATTCGACGAGGACGGGAAACTTCGCTCGACGATAAAACCACCCACTCCGGATCCTCTTACCGGGTTTTACGATGCGACAAGTTATGAAAATATTTGGCGCGATGATTATACTCAAACATATACGCTAAAAGGCGACATTACATCGCAAGTTCATCCGGAACACCTGATGAAAACAGGTATGCAAATACAGTACAATAAGATTCACTATGTTGATATTCAGGATGGAGGAGACAAATTATCCAGATATGGGGAATATATATACAGGGACGGACCTGAAGCCGAACCTCCGTTTGGTCCTTTTCCCGAGTTTGGGAAACTTCGTTGGGTCTTCAATGCTTATCCGGTAATCGGGGGAATGTATATACAGGATAAGTTCGAAAAGGAGAGTATCATCATTAATGCCGGAATACGTTTTGACTGGTTCATGCCCGGTTCAACCGTGATGAGTAAAAAATGGAGAAGCGATTGGGAAAGTGCTACCGGCTTGAAAGCCGATTGGCCGCGTTTCAAATATGTAATAAGTCCCAGGTTCGGTATCTCATACCCGATCTCAACGATGACCGTATTATTCTTTTCTTATGGTCACTTTAACCAATTACCGGAGCTCCAATTCTTTTACCGGGATCCTTATTCGGGCGTATTTACCGGGAATCCTCACCTGACATATGAAGAGACGATTCTTTATGAATTCGGGTTCTCCAACCAATTTTCACGAAACTGGGCTATTGATATTAAAAGCTATGCCAAGGATATATCCAAACAGGTTGGTATTACGGCGATTTCCAAGGGTGGCGGCTCGACGGTTTATCTTAATGATAATAAGGGTTATGCGCGTGTTCGCGGTTTGGAATTTGAAGTGAAAAAACGATCGTCAGGTATCAGCTCGGGAACCGTCACGTATACTTTACAGTGGGCCGACGGTTATTCTTCCTCCGCTTTTGACGATTACCGGCGATCCGTTACCGATATTCCGATTCCGATAAGAGAGCGACGGCTGGATTGGGATATCCGTCACCAGATAATTTTGCGGGCTTTACTGTTTGCTCCTGAAAATTACCACATTTCACTTTTTGGATTTAAATTACCGGATAACTGGCAAATTTCCGTTCTTTCAAGCTTTGCGTCAGGAAATCCATATACACCGGGAACCTATTCCGTGGTGGAAAGACAGACCCTACGTAATGCCAGGACCGGTCCTTTTGTTTCGAACACGGATATAAAATTCGATAAATCATTTACCATTGGTGGCATTAAATGGTCATTGTTTATGAATATATTTAATATCTTCAATGAAAAGAATGTCCAAATCGGTTTCGGATTTAACCGGTGGACCGGGAAACCGTATAGGTATGGAGATAGAGTCACCAATACGAATGAATATTGGAATTGGCATGACATGTATCGACTGATGACTCCGCAACAATTTGCGCCCGGACGATACATTGATTTTGGTTTGCGTGCGAACTTTTAGAAAAATCGAATTGTGGATAACTCCATGTGGATGACAAGTTACAATAATAGTCGCTAAAGGCGTTTGTTGTTGGTTCATAATACAAAAACCGTAAACACAGGATAAGTAAAAGGGTAAATAAGGAATTAGTATGAAATATGTCCAATTAGGCCGCACAGGTTTAAAAGTAAGCAGACTATGTCTTGGAACAATGAATTTCGGACCATATACCAGTGAAAAAGATAGTTATGCCATCATGGATAAGGCTTTGGATCTGGGAATTAATTTTTTTGACACCGCCAATGGATACGGGGGAAGGGGCGCCACCGAAGAAATAATCGGTCGTTGGTTAGCTCAGGGCGATGGAAGAAGAGAAAAAATTGTATTGGCGACCAAAGTCTTTGTTCGTATGGGGGATGGACCAAACGATCGGGGATTGTCCGCCTATCACATAAGACGTGCCTGTGAAGAAAGCCTGAGACGTTTGCAAACGGACCATATCGATCTATATCAGATGCACCATATTGATCGCGGCACACCGTGGGAAGAAATATGGCAGGCAATGGAACAGTTGGTACGTGAAGGAAAAATTATTTACGTTGGGAGTAGTAATTTTGCCGGATGGAATATTGCCCAGGCACAGTGCGCCGCTGCCGCCAGGCATTTCATGGGACTTGTATCGGAACAAAGTGTGTACAACCTGCGCGCACGTATGATTGAATTGGAAGTTATACCCGCCTGCCGGGAATATGGTCTTGGTCTGATCCCCTGGAGTCCCCTGGCAGGTGGTTTATTGGCCGGTAACCTGCAAAACGCCAGTGAAGGCCGTCGGGAGAAACGTAAAGAGGCCGCTCAACGTCACCAGGAACAATTGGAAGCGTATGAAGAAATCTGTCGTGATCTTGGTGAAGAACCGGCTAATGTCGCCCTGGCCTGGTTGCTCCACAATCCGGTAGTAACGGCTCCTATTATCGGGCCCCGTGTGATGGAACAACTTCAGGGATGTATCCGGGCAATCGATATCGAATTATCCGAAGACGTTATGGAAAAACTGGATAAAATATGGCCCGGACCCGGTGGTGAGGCGCCGGAGGCTTATTCATGGTGAAATCAATGTCTGGTCGGCATATAATATGAGTAATATCAAAATGTTAACATTGGGACATAAATTAATTAGGTATTTGCAACCCGGTTTTTACCTGATAAAATTTTGGAATAAACTTGTGCAAATATCGTCTTTAACAATTGACGAAAAAAAGAGCAATCTTAATTTTTTACAGATACGGTTATTTTATTTTATTCTGTTTCTGTTATTTTCCGTAAATAATCCGGTATTCTCTCAGGCATATAATTTTGATTTTAAATATCATAATGCGGGTGATGTCAAATTATTGGTTACTAATGAGGGTACCCTGTTTCCCAATTGGGAAGCTGTACGCGGCCTCCTTAACTGTGAATATCCTCCAAACAGTAATGAAGAACACATCGGGGAAGCGGGTATTTGGGTTGGAGGTATAACCCCGGACGGAGACACATTGGTAAGCGCCACGTCTACCTGGAATCCGTGGGGGAATATCAAGGAATTCTACCCGACAACCGAGCCGTGGGACACGGTTTGGGTGGTGGGCCGTGGAGATACGGCGGATATTTCCTATTGGCCGGGAGGAAAATATATCGGAACATTATCGGACCAGAATTTTGTTTGCCGCTATAATGACTATGGTGAAGCATCATTAACCGTTCCGGATCATAATCCCCTTTATATCGATGTTATCCAGGTCAGTTATGCCTGGAGCAGTGATTTGTTGAAAGACATGATCGTATTCGAATTTTATGTAATCCCAACCAAGTGGGATTTAAAGGGGGTTTACATTACCTATTGGGCCGATCCGAATGTCGGTTACCGATCCACAAGTATTTCCGAATTTTCTCAGGATGATTATTCTCTCTATTACCCCGATTTGAAATTGGGTGTCGGCGTCGACGCTCCCGGGGGTTTTGATGGAGATACTTACAGCCCGATCGGCTTTCAAATCTTCCCGCGCTTGGCCGGAGATTTGTTACCGCAAGATTCAATTAACTGGACATTCAACTACAATGAGTCGCAGGGGCCTCCCGGAATAACGCCACCCTACGATAATCAGAAATATCGCGAATTAATGGCGTCGGGTATAATCAAGGAAAATCAGGAGAGGGCCACGGGCAGCCATTTTGTATTATCCTTTGGTCCCTATGATTTAAACTATCACGACGATGATACCGATGCCGAAACCGACACGTTGGTGTTCCGGGTAGGCGTTGTATTGGGGGAAGGATTGGAAGGTCTGGTAAAAAATGCGGAGCGACTTAAACAGTTGGAAAAGAATGATTTTAGAGCGCCATTTGCGCCCCCCAGCCCGACAGTGGATGTCATAACCGGTAACCATTTCGTGACACTCAAGTGGGATAAAAACAAGGAAATTGTTGAGGACTATGTTGATAGCCTTCGTGGTGATTCCGCCGCGGTTCCTTTCGAAGGATACCGTTTATACAAGAGTACTTACAGTATAAACGGTCCCTGGACATTGTTAGCGGAATACGATCTTCCCGATAATCCGTTTTTCAAGAATATCGGTTTGGAATATGAATATACCGATGTGGGGTTACTTAATAATGTTGAGTACTATTATACGGTAACGGCTTTTTCGAAGCCGGATACGGTGGGTAATTTTCCTTCCAATGAATCCAGCAAAAGCCAGAGCGCCGTGATAGCCATACCGGGGACCGAGATACAGGAGACGGTAGGCAAGGTTGCGGTGGTTCCCAACCCCTACCTGGGATCGATCGATTACAGTTCGTATAATCCGCCCTGGGAGAAGCCGCCTCCCGGCAGGGTATGGTTGGAACAGGACCGCAGGATACAGTTTATTAATCTGCCGGCCCGGAGTGTGATCAAGATTTATACTTCTGCGGGTGACCTGGTTGAGACGATAGAGCATGACGATCCGAACATTGGATTTGAGGATTGGAATATGACCTCCTACGTAGTTCAGGCTATTGCCAGTGGTATATATTTATTCACTGTGGAGGATAAGAATACGGGCAAGGTACAGGTTGGTAAATTTGTGGTGATAAAATAGGCAGGCTCAGATATATGCCAGATAGAGGAAACATACGTTCAGGGATAATATCGGTTATTATTTTGTTGATGGTGCACGCTACGCTGTTTGCTCAGTACGAACGACCGGGGAGTTCTTCGGCCCAATTTTTAAAGATTGGAGTAAGCGCCAGGGCGGCGGGGATGAGCAATGCTTATATAGCCCCCGTCCGGGGTGCGGAGGCGGTTTATTATAATCCGGCGGCGATAGCGCGGATTGAGAACACGGCCATTTTGTTTACCCACAACAGGTGGTTTGCCGGTATAAGTCATGATTTTTTTGCGATCGCCCATAATTTTGGTCGTTTTGGGAGTTTTGGTTTTTCGGTGACATCATTTTTGACCGATGAGATGAAGGTTCGGACGCCGTTGCAGCCGGACGGTACGGGTGAGACCTTTTATTCCGGTAATTTTCGTGTGGGGGTCAGTTATGCCCGTTCGATGACCGATCGGGTTGAATTTGGTGGTACGGTCAGTTATATCAGATCGGAGTTATATAAGTCGTACAACGAGGATGCGGTGGCGATAGATATTGCCACATTATACGTGACCCATTTCAGGGATTTTCGTTTTGGGATACGGATAGCGAATTTCGGGTCGAGCATGACCTATGTTGATGAGGCTTACCCGTTGCCGATCAATTTCACGTTCGGGTTTAGTATGAATGTGATCGAGCGTCCCGGGAATAAGTTGTTGGGTACGGTTTCGGTAACGAAGCCGAATGAGGGGAAGCCCCTTGGTCAGGTTGGTGTGGAGTGGAATGTTGATAGAATTTTATTTTTAAGGAGTGGTTATAATCTGAACCACAGCGTTGAGACCTATTCGTTTGGTGGCGGTGTGGCCTTGCAGGTCCAGGGATTGACGTTAAACGTGGATTATAGTTATAGCGGGTATAAACTGCTGGGGGCTGTCCATCGTTTATCCATCGGGATTCAACTGTAAAAATCGGTAGAAATATTATACGTAATCACCCTGATAACCGTGTTTGTAATATTACCAACCAAAAACCTTCTGTCCGTTAGAAAGGCAACATGTAATACACGGGTATTATCCCTCCTCTTGTCCATTTGGATATCAACTTTCGGTAATGTATTAATGGCGCAAGAATGGACAAAGGATTTTAAATATCATAATGCGGGACTGGTCAAGATGTTGCTTGTTAACCAGGGAGTGAATTGGCCTTCCATACCGGGACCGGGACTTGTTAATGTTGAATATCCACCTAACAGTGGTGAAGAGCATATTGGTATCAATGGCATCTGGGTCGGTGGTATTACTCCGGCAAATGACACATTAGTCAGCGTAACTTGTTCATGGAATCCCAATTATTTAACGTATCGGGAGTTTTTTCCATCGGCCGAGCCGTGGGATACGATATGGGTAGTATCCCGTGGAGATACGGCCGATATTCCCTATTGGCCGGGGGGGAAATATATCGGCTTTTCCGATCAGGATCTTGTGCATCACTATACTGATTATGGTGAAGTGTCATTAACCGTTCCGGATCATAATCCCCTTTACCTTGAGGTCATTCAGGTGGGTTATGCATGGAGTAGCAAGCTGTTGAATGAAATTATTGTTTATACCTATTACGTAATTCCGAAAAAGTGGGATTTAAAGGACGTTTACATTACCTATTGGGCCGATCCGAATATCGGTTACCGATCCGCAAGTTTACATGATTTTCTGGTGGATGATTATTCAATGTATTTTCCAGATTTAAATATGGGCGTTGGCGCTGATGCTCCGGGTGGGAGGGACGGGAACGCTTACAGCCCGATCGGTTTTCAGATATTACCGCGCTTGGCGAATGAACATCTTACCGCGGATAAAATTAAATGGACGTTTGATTATAATGAAGCGCCTGACCCTCCCGGAGTAGTTCCGCCTTATGATAATCAGAAATATCGCGAATTAATGGCGTCGGGTATAATCAAGGAAAATCAGGAGAGAGCCACGGGCAGCCATTTTGTATTATCCTTTGGTCCCTATGATTTGAACTATCAGGACGATGAAACCGATGCCGAAACCGACACATTGGTGTTCCGGGTGGGCGTTGTATTGGGGGAAGGAATCGAAGGTATGGTAAAAAATGCGGAGCGATTGAAACAGGTTGAACTAAATGACTTTCACTTACCCGTACCGCCTCCCAGCCCAACGTTGAAGGCCCTGACCAGCAATCATTCCGTGACGCTTCGATGGGATGAAAACAAGGAAATTGTTGAGGGTTATTATGATTCCTATCGTGGTGATTCCGCCGCGGTTCCTTTCGAAGGATACCGTTTATACAAGAGTACTTACAGTATAAACGGTCCCTGGACATTGTTAGCGGAATACGATCTTCCCGAT
>JALUTR010000185.1 GCA_027021785.1 Fidelibacterota bacterium
CCCGTTTCTGTGCACGCTCCGATTTCTTGGCGACTTGCACCCCAAAACTCTGTCGGAGGGCGCGCACCATTAAGCCAATCCCTTCCGGTTTCAAAATCTTTGCAAGTTCGGGCGTTTGTTGCAAATTGTTCATAATGGAAGTGAGTGCCTGCGAAACCATTTCCCGATCTTCAATGCACTCAAGCAGCATTTGGAGAGACTGCTTAATTGTCTCCATCTGCTCCGCGGTGAATTGGTCGGGTTGTGTTTCGTGCAGAAATGTTTTTGCAACATCCACTATCTGTGGAGTTGATTTGGGTCTTTCCGCCCGATCAGGCTCTTGGGAACCACCTTGAACATCAACTGTGTTCCCTTCCACGGCAACCTGATTGTCCGCCCGCTTTTCAACTTGATCTGCACGTGATGTTTTTCCCGCTCCAGCGAGAGCATTTTGCAAGGATAGTGCCGCAAAACTGCGTTTTTCCTGTCGTCGCGCAGCACTGTAAGCGTTAAGACTTTGTTCCAAAATGCTGCGCGTGGGCGCACGGTGCGCATTTTCGCCTTGAGTTGCACCCTCCGACCCCGCCGACCTCGGGGGTTTTTCCTGTTCTTGGGCGTACTCATCAAGTTCCTCCCGCCGGGATGCTTTTTGCATTTGCTCCAACAAATTCCTCAATTTATCGCTACTCATAACTAAGTTCCCTCCTGCTCCTGCTCCTGCTCGCGCTCTCTTGATCTTCCAATCGACATTTGGTCCATCAATTGAACCAAATCCTCCGCCAATGCCTGGCTTGGAGTTTGGGTTTTCTTTAGCGTAACTCGTTGCCTCCCATCCTCAAGCGTTTCAATCTTCACAAGCAACATCTTGAAAGGTTGGGGAATACGCCCCATTGCAATGACTTTGTGGCGCAACCGGGACAACTCCGTCCGCATTCGTTGCACCATGATACGGCCTTGTTCTTGTGGTTCTTTCCCAATGCTGCTCATTTGCAACAGCGGGGGTTCAGTCTCAAATGTAAACTCCCCTTCAAGAGGAGTTGTTTTGATAAATTCAATAACAAGTTGCTTCGCGCGGCTCTGTTGTTTCATTTCTCTTGAACCTCCATCTTATCAACATACCATGGGCGCGTTTGTTTGTCAAGGTGTTTTCTTGGGTGAAAGTTTCAATGCAAGTTTCATTTGGGCATCACAATCTTGTGGCGCAAACAAAGGTTTGTGAACTTATCGCACAGTTGCGTGGACTCCAAATAGTTCATTCCGGGTTGCAACGATTTGTTTGTGAGCAATCCAGGAGGTGAGGTTTTTTGCCCCAACAAATTCGCAAAATATTCAATCGTTCGGGCGCAATGCACACAAAACAATTGAGTGTGCGGCACCGCGGTTGCAACATCACAATCAAAACCAACTGCAATTGTGCAACCACAAACCGCACACTCGATTATTGAAACTTCAGATGTAGTTGGGGGCGACGACATGCCGGAAAACTCGATTGGTCCAGCCGGTCAGGAACCCGAGTTGATCCAAGTCCCTTCTCACCAAATCAACATAATGGTGCATCCACAACCGGTAAAACTCCGCCAAAACCCGCTGACTCGAAAGTTGTTTTCGTGCGACTTTTTGCGTTGCTTTGAGTGTGAGCTGACCGATAACGCCATCAACCGCCAAATCAATATCGCGTGTTGTGCTGAGGGCGCGTTGCCAGAGTTTTGCAGCGGTGTGCGGCCCAATGTTCACTCCGGCACTGAACAAAGGAACCGCGACGTGTTCGGGCATTTGATCGAGGTTCATTGGGCCGATGAATTCCCTTTCATAGATGTTGTGCACTCGATCTTGCGGGATTTGTTTGGCGCGCAACCCATAGAGACTGTATTGCCGAAGCAAATTTTCGCTCAGGCCGGCGAACGTCAACCCGCCACGATCTTTGTCCACCAAACTGTAGTTGTACCCGCCTTCTTCATACATGACCAAGTTCTCGATCATGCGGTGGATTTGCGAACGGGTCATTGTGTATGCGGCGTCGGTGCTCATTTCCGTTTCCCCTTCATACCTTTGTGCCTTCAACCGAAGTCGTGCGAAGTTGCTGTAGAAGTGTGAAAAATCTTTCAAGTTTGCGCACATTTTCTTGTTCTTCCGGTGTCAAGAAACTTGGCACATCCCAAACACGCGGATCGGTCCAATCCAACTCTTTGTTCTCAATGTTGCTGGATTGCAACCGATTGCGCGCCGCCTTCAACAAACTATCAAGTTTTGCGTTTGCGTCCTGGTTCATGCACATCAAATCTTTCGGTGCGTGCATCATAGATGCAAGTTCCGGTCCAACCGTAATCCGTCAATTGAATATCCGACTTCAAACATCCCGGTTTGGGGATTTCAGAGAGTTTGTGTTTGGAAAAGTGTTCCACAAAAATTGCGCGATTTCTTGACATGTCATATGCCACAACAAATTGCGGCACACAAAGACTGTGGAATTGCAAGAAATGATAGATCAATCGAGTTTCATCTCTGCGCAATGTTGTGTCGCGACGAGGTATTTGACTGTACTTGTCCGCAAACTGTTGCTCGAAGTGTGCGCATACCAAATTGTTCACAAACCAATGAACATCAAACTTTTGTTTGAGTGCATCACGGATCATGGCCGAGTCCAACAACCATTTTCGTGTGCCATAACGGTCGCGAAAACGGCGCACTTCCGTTGTGCATGCGTCGAGCATTCTCAACAAATCACAACTCACAAACTCAACGCGATAAACATATCGAGTATCAGCCCAAGTGCGCCGTTCCATCTTTCCAATCTCCCCTGCTTTCTAGTGTTTCAACCCGCCGTTGCCGTTGCCATTGCCATTGCCATCCTCATGAAACGTGCTGATTTCGTCGGCCGAAACCAATTCAACATCACCGGCGGACTTGATGTCCCCGCATATGATGCTGATATTGCTATTCATGCGGTGAATGTGAGCATTTGTGACTCTGGCCAACTCAAAAATAAGTTCCTTTTTGAATTGGTTGCGCTCGTCTTCGTCGGTTGTGAGTGCAAACATATTAACGGCAAAGTTCGCCGTCACGTTCGCGAGACTATCCATCGCCGCGATGAGCATGTTGATTTGAAGGTGCGGGTTGCCGCTGAAAATGAGTGTTAGCTTTTTCACCTTCTCCATGAGATTGTTGAACACGGCCATTGTGAGTGCCTTTGTGACACTATCTTGCACGCGCTGCAGATACTCGGCGGTGTCTTGCGTGTCTTTTTTGTCGGACATCATCTTCACCTCACTTTCGCTTTCGCTCTCGTTGCGAGTTTGGGCAACCCCTTCTCAACAAAACAATAAAAACACGGTGGATTGCTTCCGGGTTTAACATGGAACCCCATTTGCGCGTGGAATTGGGCAAACCGAGGCTCCATCACATTCTCAACATAGAGAACGGGGATGTTGTGCACACGGCACAAATTGATTAAACGTTGCAACAATCTCACATAATATCCCTGCCCTCGCCGACGTTCTGAAACCGTGATGTTCGCGATCTGTAGGGCGGGGCGCACGATTTCCCCTTCAACAAAGACCGGCCCATAGCGCAAATAAATGCGCGCCCAATTGTTGCTGATCCATTTGTTGTGTGAAGGAATTGGGTTGGCTTCACACTCCCGGACCCACCTTTCAATAAACCAAATGAGGGGCGGACCGTTGCGTTTTGCGCGTTGAAACATTGTCATATATCATACTCCCGTGCTTCTGGAAGGTTGGGGACGGTTTTGTCGGTTTGATCCTCAATCAAGTTGAAGGATGCAATCTTCTCTTGAAGTGTCTTCCCTTTGATGTTTTGGCGTTTGAGAGCTTGCGCCAATCCTCTTTCATTACACATCAAAACAACCCGTTTTTGCGCCCGCGTGATTGCAGTATAGAGCCATTCACGCGACAACATTCTGGAATTGGAAGAATGCATCGAAATCAAAACTGTGGGATATTCGCCGCCTTGTGATTTGTGACACGTGAATGCATAGGCGTGCGTGATCTTGCTATAATCACCGCATGTTGAAAACTGCACCGTGCGACCGTCGGCAAACTGGACCGTCGCAACATGGCTTGCTTGGCGCTGGTCCATTTCATCCTTTTCGGCCTTGTCGTTCTTTTCGGCTTCTTGTTCGGTGCGTTGCAATGCTTGTGCGATTGCGTGTTTGTCCAATGACACACTCGTCAAATCAACATGCACTCGCTCAAATTTACCACGGTCCTCATTATAGCGCCCGTTGAAATTGATTTCCGTTATGATCCCGACCATACCATTTGTGAGCATGCGGGGCCGATCATTGGCAAGCAACATCACCTTATCCCCAACTGCAAAATGGTGTTGCGTGCGGGCGGCGTCAATCAGCACTCGTTTGTTGATTGTCACCCCGTCAACTTGTTTTTCGGGATTGAAAAATGGAACAAGTTGCTCGTTGATATAGAGTTGACCGAGGATTGATTTGTTTTGTGGCACAATCAGTCCATCGGCAAAGGGATCAAACTGTTTCTTCGCCGTCATCCATTTCACAACTTTGATTGTTGTGTCAAACGCGCCAAGTGATCCATCCCCGAGATTAACAATGTCGAAAACGTTCTCAACCTTCTCGGGATATAGGCCGTTGAGAACCTTGTGTGCGTTTTTAACAATCACGCCAGCGTTGCGATGAATGTGTTGCAATTCATAGGTCGGCCACTTATTCATGGCATAACCTAACACACTTCGGCCCATAACAGGGGGAAGCTGGTTGATATCACCAATGATGAAAACGCGGGCGTCATCGCGCATTGCGTCCCGCAAATAGTTCCACAAATCAATCGGAACCATGCTCCCCTCGTCAATGATGTAAACACGATAGGGGAGTTTATTGGCGGCATCGAAACGTGGAACCCATTTCACTTTGTTCACATGCTTGCCAAGTTTCTTGTCAAAAACCGTATAGGTTTCTGGATGAAAACCCAAGGTGCCATGAATAGTATCGCACAAGGGATGATATTCTTTATCAAGGGCGCGTTTGAGTTGCTGAACCGCACGCCCCGTGAATGCACAAAACGCCATCGCAATGTTGTATTTGCGGTCCTTGTCGGCGATTTCCTTCCCGGCATCATTCAAATCAATTATCGGGGTTGTTTCTTCGAGCTTGCGCACAAGCAAATTGGTGAGAAGGGTTTTGCCCGTTCCGGCCGCACCGATCAAGCAACCGAATTGCTGTTTCGACAATCCTTCAAGGGCGCGTTTTTGGCTTTCGTCAAGTTCCAAATCTTCCGGGATACCAGTCACGCGAAGGGTTTTTGCGTGTTCTTCGGCAACCCGTTGTGCCTTTTGGTGTTCCTCAATTGCTTTGTCGGGAAATGTGGGAACGGTAACCTTGAGGGTTTTTGGGGTGACGGGTTGGGCCTTTTGTTCCTGACCAGCAATGACTTGATCCCGGTCGGGAATTTTGTCAATGTCCTTCGCAAGCAATGCCTTAATTCGGGCGGCCTTTTCTTCGGCCGTCATTGTTGTTGAAAGCATGCCAATTTTGTCGGCTTGCTTTTGGGCCGTTTCCAGTTTGCGTTTGCGCAACCCGGTCCCGTATAAAATGGTACGTTTGCCGCCCTTGGTTTGAGAAGCTTTCTTGCCTTTCTCGATAAAGTCAGCAAACTTTGCCATTGCAATTACTCCCCGTTTTGCTTTGATGTTTTGGTGCTCTTGGCGACGAATTGTGCGGCAAATGATTTCGGAGATTGTGCAATCCCGCTTGCTTTGAGATTGACATTTTTCGGCCGCACCTTGCCGTCTACCACAATCCCGTCGGGCGTGAACCATGGTTTCTTTGGTGGCTTCTGGGGATCAATCCCGGTATAGGTTGTTCGATTGTCGGACATTTCCGTGATCTTCAGTCCAGCCGCCCGCAATAAACGCACAATTGATTGTGTTGACGTGTCAATGTTCTTTTCATTCTGTGCTCGGAATTGTCCCGGACCCTTGACTTTCTGGACTGCATCATGAATATCTGAGAACTTGTAAACAGGCTTGACGCCCGCGTTTTTGTTGAGTATGCGGCCCATTGCCCGTTTGATTTCGACTTCCACAAATTTGTGAAAGGCGGTCGCACGAATGATGTCAGTTAAATCTTTCCATGGGAGTTTTGCCGCGTAGGGGTCCACTTGCAACAAAAACAACCAGCCCGTGTTGCATTGGATTACGTTTCTTAACGGAACCGTACGCAAGTATGCATACAGGCGAATTTTCTGTTTGAACCATTTGATTTGATCTTCAATTCGCTTGAAGCCGTTTTTGTATGCCGGGTTGTTGCGCCGGATTGCAATGTCGGCGGCGTATACAAAATAGCCAAGGGGATCAAGCTTGATTAGTTTGTCGAGTGTTTGTCCGTCGGTGCGGAGCCATGCCGGGTGAATGTCCCGACTAAAGAGAAAGTCGAAAAGCTCGGCCATGTTGTCCAACCCATTAACTCGGATTGCCATTTTGACCGTTTCGGGATCACGTCGGTCAATTGGTTGTCCCGTTTTGTAGCAATATCTCATAAGGGGATCAATTTCAAACTTTTCCAAAAACTCCGAGAGACTGATATCTTCAGCGAAGTCCTTCGCACTCTCAATCTCAGCAATTCGTGCGAGTGTTTCATCACTTTCAGGATCAAATCGCTCGTCTATGAGCGCCACAATCTTTTGTTTTTGCCCTTGAGCGAGTGCAAGGAGTGTTTCTTTGTTGAAGAGATTGTTGTTGCTGGTCATGGTGATTTCCCCACATTTTGTTTGCTTGTTGTGTTTGTTGTTGTGTTGCACTATGAAAAGTGACAAAAGAATTGGCAAAAGCTACATGCCAAAAGTTGGGTCCAGGAATTAGTGGACCGGGGGGAAATTGATCATGCACGCAATTGCTTGAATTGCCAATTGTTGCGAAGGTCTTGTGCCAATTTCTTTGTGTCCTTGGGCAATCGAACCCGTTGAAAATAGTGTTGTTGGCATTTGCGGCAAGAAAATACTGCCATGCCGCTTACAACATCACTTTTCCGAATACGATAGTATGTTCCGTGTTTGGTGAGAGTTTTTCCACAACATTCTCGTTTCATCGCTGTTCCCCTTTTGCTTCTTTTGCTGTTTTGCACCCCACTAGGTATCAATTCCCATCTAGCAATCAATACCTATCTACCACATTCACCTTACACACTACCAGCACTCGGCGATGTTGTCAAGCGCTGTTTTCAAAACCCTAAAATTTCCTAACAAATTTCCTAACATTCGCGAAATGACGTGTCCCCCCGTGTTAGCAATTCCTAACATGGTAAATTTCACCCTCAAACAAAAGATAAACCGTGCGTGCACCAAAACCATCTATATCTGTATGAGCGTGATTTTAGGAGGCCCCCTTGCAAAATTTTTAAGAATTTTTTCCTATACCCCCTATAAGAGGGGTTTTTGCCGTGGACCCCATAAAAACCCAAATCATATGGGGTGCAAGATAAAACACAAAAGGGCATGAAATTTACCACGTTAGCAATTCCTAACACCGTGGTCGAGGGGTTGAGGCAAATGTTATGAAACTTGTTATGAAATCTCGCCCCTCCCCACACACTTCCAATCGCGCCCTCAATTCAATTCCCCTTCCACGAAAAAACCCTTGACACCAAATCTCAACCCCTCCGCCCGCCACGTCAACCCGCCCACAAAAACCCCTTGACGCCCCAAATTTTGGTTGACGCGCACCCCAAAAACCCCTATATTAAGAAGCATCGGGGCCGCACCGGCCCACACTTGAAGTCGCAACCCCAATTCGGGAGCATGAAAATGGAAACCACATACCAGACTGATTTGCCACAAACCACGCCACAATCGGCACCGCCGGCACCGGCCGACACGGAACCCGTCGAAGCGGCCGAACCGACCGAACCCGACACGGAAGGCGGGGAAATCGCACTCGACGAAATCAACGAACTCGGCGACGCGATCAAACGCTATTTTCCCGATACGCCGGACCAGCTGGCGATCGCCGGCCAACTCCTCGCGCGGTACCGCGAAGTCCTGCCCTCCGATGCGTTGCGTCTCAATTTCGACGTTGACGCTGATTTCCCCGAAGGATACGGCATCATCACCTTTCCGGTTGGGGAGATCATAAAGGGCGTCGGGCGCGTCGCGAAGTCCGTGGTTTTCGCGGCCGTCCCTACCCTCAACTCGGTCCTGGCGCATGAGGCCGGCCGACAGTTTGTCGAGAAGGCCGTGCTCGAAGCGTTTTCGGCGAAACTGAAGTCCGCCGTTGACGACGGATCGGCCCAGGAACCGCCGTTCACCTTGGAGCAATTCCTGAAGCGGAGGCCGAAAGCCGAAACGCTGGCGACGTTCAAGGAAATCGCGGGACAATTCGTCTCCGCGTTGAAGGCCATGGGTCTCAAGAGAATGAACGCCGGCACCCTCCGCCAAATTTTGTCCAGTACCGCGTATGCGAAGCAGCATTATCCGAAAATTTCGCAAGACGATTGGGTGATGCTGCTCGGCGCGATGAAAGAGGTCGCCAAGTCGAAGGGACTGCCCGTCGCCATTTTCGACAAATGGCTTGCCGACCGGGACAAGGCCCAAGTCGAAGCCGATGTCGAGGGGCTCGATTTCGACACACTCACGGAAGCCCTTTCCGGCACCGAAGCGGCCGCGTAGATCGCCAGCCCTTCCACACTCACACTCACACACTCAATCCCCGTCCTTTGTGGCGGGGAATTTTTTTTTGCCCTTTTCGCTCTTCGCCTTTTCGCCTTTTCCCTTCCCCACACATGTGTGCGCGTGTGTGCGCGTGTGTGTGTGCGTGCGCGTTCTGTTTGGTGTCGCACACAACGAAAAAAAATTCATGCAAGCGCAAAAAATGTGTTGACATGCACGAAAATTCATGATCCAATATCCTCACACTCTCGAATTGAAAAGGACCAGCATCATGACGAAATCGAAATCTCTCTCCAGCACATGCGCCCCAGTATATGTCCAAACCTACAGCGATCCGTCTCGTGCTCAGGACAAGTTCTCGTTGCCCGACATTGAAATCTTCCTGGTCACCATGAGCGATGCCCGGCCGTTTGTCGAAAGTCTCGATCCTGAAATGATCGGCGATGTCCATGATGCGTGTCTCGCCGACTATGTGGGCTGGTATTGGTGGATCTGCTTGCCCGGATGCTTGCCCGATAGTCAACCAATGGGTCCGTTTCAATCGTTCGACGAGGCCATGTCAGACATGGAGGAAACGTTCTGGTATTGGGCGCGCGACGAGGATGGCAAACTGTAGATCGCACAATTTCTTGTTGACGCACGCATGAAAGTGTGATCCAATCAGAATGCAATCCAATCCAATCCATGAAAGGATCAAGTGATGTCTGAAAAGATCAAGTTTCGCGTCAAGTCGTACAGCGCGGCCGGACTGGTCTATGACATGTACGAGCGCGAAGTTCCGGCGCGCGTTTCTCGTGCGCGATTGGCTGGACTGGTCGGCTGGTTTATCGGCGAAGCAATGGTCGCCGATCCGCGCACCAATCACGTCACGGTTGACATCGCGTTTCCTGCTGAGATGCGCAATCTGCGCCCACACCATTTCCAGGACTGACACCTAGAACTCGAACAATTCCAAACTGAATTGAGGGGGGAGTGTATCCCCCCATTTTTTGTGGCCAGCCGCGCGGTATAAATAAGGTTCCAACACAATATAAATAATATCAATTCGCCCCCAAGCACGCAATTGCACGAAGTGTACCCGTGCGCAAGCACGGAAAACACCTTGTTGTGTTTGGTGTGCGCAAGCGCAAGCGCAATCGGTGTGCAGAAAATGCAGTTGCAGTTGAGGGGCCAAATTTCAAAACGACTTTCACGCACCTCCAACAAAATTGCGATTTCTGCAAAAAATTTTCAAAATTCAAAAATCTCAAAAATAAAAATTTCAAAAAATTTCAAAAATTAATAAAAGTTTATTTGGTGGAAAATTTCATAAGAAATTTCATTGCACTCTATTGACGCAAAGATAAAAACTTTGTACAATTTATATTATGGACAGCAACCAGGCACTCACCGGCGCCGACATCGCACTCTATAAGAAGATTGCGCGCCTTATGTTGTGCGATGTTGAACAGGCAAAGATTGGGGAGATTGTGGGATTGACACAACCGCGCATCTCTCAAATCAAGTCTGATCCGCGCTTTCAGGCAATTTTTGCTGAGTGTGCTGCTGAGTCCGAGAAGGATGAGAATATTTACAACAAGGGTTGGGACGCGATTGAAGAACTTGGGATGGCCAAGGTTATTGATCGTTTGCGCTATACTCATGATCCAGAGTTTGCATTGAAAGCTGCGACCTTGGCAAACAAAGCAAATCGACGGGGACTGAATGGGAACGCTCCGGTTATTTCGGCAGTGGATGCTGGTGCACGGGTTATTGTGCAGCTCAATCAAACCTTCGTTGAGAGGGTGCAGGAAATGGATGTTTCCAAAGATGCCATTCCTGTAGGTGCCACGGTTAAGAAGCAATCTGATATGTTGGAGCCGGCTCGGGTTGAGAAGTTGTTGGCGCAAGCTGGGCCGGCTCCAACGCGCAAAGCCGATAGAACCACGATTGACCTCAAAAACATTCGGGATTATCTCGTGGAGGATAAGTGACATTCAACGTCGCACAGAATGAAACACTTACCCCGGTGAACATGTCGCGCCGGGAACTTGAATATGCGCTCGAACACAACACGGAGTTTTTTATTGAGTTCAATCTTGGGGACGAACTCACCTATCCCGTGCCGCATTTTCACAAGGTGAGTTTCAGTCTGCTCATTAGTTCATCTGTGGCACGGGTTGCACTCGCACTCCCACGTGGCCATGCAAAAACCACACTCGCAAAATTGGCGTGTTTGTGGTATTTTCT
>JALUTR010000186.1 GCA_027021785.1 Fidelibacterota bacterium
CCCGGTAATGAATTCCGCGACGGGGAGTGTTCGCGTCGATTTATTATTTACCAACTTCAATTTTGCATTGTAAACATACAACGGCGGTAACGTATCCCCTGCCGGTGAGGCATTGCAGATGTTTCCTCCCAATGTCGCCCGGTTCCGGATCTGTACTCCGGCAAAATTGTTCGCCGCCATCCACAAGGCGGGAAAATGACTACGGATGAGCGAACTTTGTTTAAGCGTTTCCATCGAAGTTAAGGCTCCGATAGCAACCCGTCCTCCGTCTTCGGTAATTCCCCTTAACTCCGCCAGCTTTTTAATATCAATGATGTTTTCCGACCACGGCATTCCCTGTTCATAACGAGGCATCAGGTCCGTTCCACCCGACAAGATGGAAACCTGAGACGATCCGATCGTATTCAGGCATTCAAAATATTCGGACAGGGTAGATGGACAATAATATTTCATCTAACATTTCCCACTAACATTTTCACTTCTATTATATCGTTTAATATAGAGATAAAGAATATTTGTTTATTTATTCCCATAATAATAATCGGGCTTATTTCACTTGGTCGCCTTGGAAAATTTGGGATAAAGAGCGGAATTTTGCCGGAGGATAAGACGGTTTTACTGTCTGACCCTGTGGAATTCCCAAAGGGAGCCCTATTCCACAGGGGAGTTTAAAACCGGCCCGAAGGTAAAATTCCGATCCCCAAATTTTACCATAGCGACTGTTTCTTTTGGTCCTTTTCTTACGTTAAGAAAAGGACGAAGAAGCCTTGATTGGAATTCGAAACGTTATTCAATAACAACTTAACGTACCTCGATTCAATTGAAACCCTAAGTAAGACAAATTTGTAAATCTCCCTATGCTCCTTGAAATGTTAGTTTCATCGATTATCCTCAATAGATTTTGTGTGTTGCGATTGATTTTTCCCCACCGTTTCCACGGCATCGATTATCTTTTGATAACCGGTACAACGACAAATATTTCCCGCCAATGCAGCTCTGATCGCATCCCGATCGGGCTGCGGATTCCCGCGCAACAAATTTTCTCCCGCCAGTACCATCCCCGGAATACAGTAACCGCATTGCACCGAATGATGATCAATGAAAGCCTGCTGCAAACGCGTCAATTTTTTCCCGGTTGCCAATCCTTCAATGGTGGTTATTTCAGCGTTATGTGCTTCAACCGCCAGGATCAGACAGGAATTAACCAATTTCCCGTCCAGAAAAACCGAGCAGGCGCCGCACTCACCCTCACCGCACACCTCTTTGGTTCCGGTCAATCGCAACTCATCCCGTAAAAAATCCAGGAGACGCAAATGCGTGGGGACGGTCCGTTTCACCGGCGTGCCGTTAACGGTCACGGATAAGTCAAACAGCCCGTTGCTATCGGATGAGTTCATGATACCGGGTGATCGATATTTTGAGTGAATTGTCGAAAGGCTTCGATTGTCGGGTCAATGGCGGCCGGAATTCGAATCCTCTTTTGGGCCGCCGGAATATCTTTCAGACCGGAACCGGTGGCCAGCAGAACAATCCTTTCTCCGGATTTTATTTTTCCCAGGGATCGATCTTTCAGAAAACCCGCAAAAGCGGCCGCGCCGGCCGGTTCGGCAAAGATGCCGGCTGTTTCCGACATTCTCTTCTGCGCTTCCAGGATTTCATCGTCCGTGACAATCACACCGTGTCCGCCACTTTTCCTTACAGCCCGGAGGGCTTTCAACCCGTCACGGGGATAATTGACGGAAATACCGTCCGCAACCGTTTTGGCCTTTACCATTGCGATATCGTTTCCGGACTCAAGGGCGTTTACGATTGCTGCCGACCCATCGGCCTGTACGGCAATGATTTGGGGCAAAGTATCCACCCAGCCCAACTGCACCAAATCAAACCACCCCTTGTAAACTCCACCGATAATACATCCGTCTCCAACCGGGACATAGATTTTATCCGGTGTTGCCCAGCCGAGCTGTTCGGCTATTTCCAGCGCTACGGTTTTCTTCCCTTCCGAAAGTGTCGGATTAAAACCGGAACTACGGGAGTACCAACCGTATGTTTCCACAATTTGCAAAGACAGCTCAAAAGCCTGGTCATAGTTTCCTTCAACGGGACACAACACCGCGCCGTGTTGCAGGATTTGCGTCAACTTTGCTTTTGGAGATGAAACCGGCACCAGGATCACAGCCCGCATTTTATAAAAAGCCGCCAGGGCCGCCAGGGAAGCCGCCGCATTGCCGGTTGAAGCAGCCACTACAGTTCTTTTCCCCTGTTCGATAGCGTGTTGTATTCCGATTTCCGTTGCCCGGTCTTTCAGCGAACCGGACGGATTCCGGGTATCGTCCTTGATGCACAGATTCACATCGTCGGCTTCGGTTTTGGCATCTCCCATCCTTACCA
>JALUTR010000187.1 GCA_027021785.1 Fidelibacterota bacterium
AGCACAAACCGAATTAATATTCGACCATAAAACGAAAACAGTCGAAATGATTATGAATGATAAAAAGGATATCAAAAAAGAAACCATCCTCACCGTAGCGGAAAAATTCTTTGCCCGTTTCGGCGTTCGCAAAACCACGATGGACGAAATCGCGAAAACGGCGCGAATCGGCAAATCCACCTTGTATTATTATTTTAAGAGCAAAGAAGACATCTTCGCCGAAGTTATTCACAAGGAATCCCGAATCCTTAAAAGCAAGCTGGAAGAAAATATCGCAAAGGCGACGACGCCCCAGGAAAAATTGATCGCCTACGTGCATACCAGGATGAAACACCTGAAGGAACTGAGCAATTATTATTCCGCTCTTACCGATGAATACCTGGAGTATTGTTCCTTCGTGGAACGCAACCGGAAAGATTTCACGAAATATGAAATCGAAACCCTGAAAACCATTCTGTCCGAAGGAATCGAAAAAGGTATGTTCCAAATTGCGGATGTGGACGCCGCGGCTCAAGCGATAGTAATCGTCATGAAAGGACTGGAATACCCCCTCTTGGTACAGGAGGAGGCCAACGACATGGAGGACACAATTCGTAACATGTTGAATATTTTATTTAAAGGAATCGAATCGCGGTAACCGTTTTTACCCGGATTTGACCCACACGCGAGTCTAAAGGAATAAAAAGATATGCGAAAATTTGCTGAGACGATTTTACGATACCGGCTGGCCGTTATTATCATTACGCTTGGACTGACTGTATTTTTCGGCTACGGGTTGACAAAAGTAAGCATTAACAGCGACATGCTGAGTTACTTGAAACCCGACGACCCGGTCGTGAGACTTTTCAACCGGATTGGCGAGGACTACGGCGGCAACACCCTGGCGCTGGTCGCCGTTGGGAGCGACACCGTCTTCAGCGTTAATACCCTGAGCCTGATAAAGGACCTGACCGAAGAGTACGGCAATATTAAAGGCGTCTACAGCGTAATGAGTCTGACCAACATTCTGGACATTAAAAAGACCGATGCCGGCCTGGAAATAAGCAAATTAATCGATAAAAACGACCTTCCGCAAAGCCGGGAAGACCTTGACCGGTTGAAAGAATACACGCTCAGCAATGATATGTACGCCGGGAAAATTATTTCCAATGACGGGCGCTTCACGCTCTTAATATGCCGTCTGCAAAACAACATCGACAAGGGCGCCGTCGCGGAAAAAATCAAGGACATCACCGAACGCCTGAAAGGGAATCATAAGGTTTACTACAATGGACTTCCCCTCCAGATGGTTGAACTTAATGAATACATTGTAGGTGATCTCGGGAAATTAATCCCCATCGTTGTCCTGGTGGTCGTGCTCATTCTTTATCTAAGCTTCGGAAACAAAAGAGGGGTCATCCTGCCGCTGACAACCGTCGTTATTTCGACCATCTGGGCGATGGGTTTAATGGGCTGGGTGAGCGTCGATTTATCGATGATATCGAACATCATGCCCATACTGCTCATTGCGATCGGCACGGCCTACGGGATTCATTTCATATCAAAATACAACGAAGACGTTCGGGCCGGCGATGACAAGATATCCGGTATCAAAGACGCTTTGAGCGAAGTCGGAATCCCGATTTTATTGACGGGAATAACCACCTTAATCGGCTTCCTCTCGTTTATCGGCTCAACGTTGACCGCCGTCACGGATTTCGGGATTTTCACCGCTTTCGGCGTCGGCGCGGCCATGATGCTGTCGGTTACGTTCTTACCCGCCGTTCTTTCCTTCATGAAGGTTAAAAAGATTAAACCGGCGTCCCGGGGAAATAATGGATCTTTTATCAAATTCATGACCGCCCTGGGCGATCTTGTCCTGAAAAATGAAAAAGCCATACTAACCGGGGTAATTGCGGTGGTCATCGTTGGCATGTTCGGCATTCCGAAAATAAAAACCGAAGTCAATATGTCGGAATATTCGCCGGAAAATTCGAATTTGCGTATTTCCGATGAACTGATGCGAAAGGAGTTCGGCGGTTCCCTGCCCATTCAAATCGTTATTAAAGGCGATATTAAAAATCCCTTTATTCTCAAGGAGATGTACCGGCTGGAAAAATACATGGAATCGCTGCCTGACGTTAACAACACCCAATCCATTGCCGATTTAATTTGCAATATGAACGAAGTAATGAACGGCCATTACACGATTCCCGAGACAGGAGACCAGGTGGCAAACCTGCTGTTTATGCTTGAGGGCGAAGACATCCTTGAACAATTGGTAAACGAGGATTATTCGGAAGGCATTATCCAGGCCAGTTTCGGAAGCATGGATACAAAATTGATGACCAACACGGTAACCGCGATCAACAATTATCTGAATACGGAATTAGACAGCGCTATTACCATCGTTAAAATATCCGAATTAACTCCTGAACAATTAAGGCAAGTCAGAGACTACCAGATAAAGCGAATAAGCGCCGAATTGAGTTTCGACGCAGGAAAACGGGAAGCTTCCGTCCGGATCGATCGAAACAAAATCGACAGAGCGTTAAAAACGCTTGCGGCCGACATGGACTTCCCCTTGACCGATCAATACAAAACGGCATTGGGAGACCGACTGCGGAATTTCTTTTTCGAAGAAGCCGATGTCGAAATTGAGTCCGGCGATATCATTAATAAGCTGGTTGAGTTAATCACCGAAAAAGTGAAAAACGGCGCGATCCCGGAAAATCAAGTCGCCCTGCTGTTAAAGAAAAACATTCCCCCTCAGTACTGGCAGGAAGATCCGGAAGTCATAGAAAGCACAGCGGATTTTCTTTCCACCATTATTGAAGAACAGCATTCCCGGAATCGCATTTCTGTTTTGGTGAAAAAGCTGATTCGACTGTTTCCGCCGGAACTACAACACAACGAACAATTCAGAGATGACCTTCGCGACGATCTGTGGGTATTAAACGAACGAATCATAGGGTTCCCCGCCGATTTGAAACCGGTGGATTCATCGTCAATTGTTCATTTATCCGCTCGCCAGTCGGGTATGTTGATCGTAATGAAAAAAATGAATGACGAAATGCTCACCAGCCAAATCCGCAGTCTGTTCATCGCCCTGGGGCTGGTATTGATTTTGATGATCATACAATTCAAATCCATGAAGATGGGCTTAATCGTCACCGCCCCCATTTTATTGACCGTCCTGATAAATTTCGCGGTCATGGGTTATTTCGACATACCGCTCGATAATGCGACGATGATGATTGCCAGTATTGCCATCGGCATTGGTATTGATTACGCCATTCACTTTTCCTCCCGTTTTAAACGTGAGATAAAAGAGCGAAAGGACGAACTCCGGTCTTTGGACAAAACGCTGGAAACAACCGGGAAGGCGATTGTGATCAATGCCTCAACAGTGGCTTTGGGATTTTTGGTATTAACGTGGTCGAATATGGCCCCGATGAAAATATTCGGTTGGCTTATCGCGCTTACAATGGGCGTCAGCGCCCTGGCCGCCCTCACGTTTTTACCGGCGTTAATACTGTTTTTCAGGAAAGGTTTAACGCTGGCGACCGGGTCACCGGGGGCAAAGCGGTGATCCCGGACCTGAAAACACAATGTTTTTCCCGTCAGGATAAAATGTTGTACATCTTTTCAAAAATTCTGTAACGCATCCGGGTTGAAAGTTCGTGAGATTCCATTTAACAAATCGTCTTAATAAAGGAGAAGTTACAATGAAAGATCCGGTATGTGGAATGTCAGGAGTTGAGAAGTCAGCCGTTGCTACGATGGAATGGGAAGGCGTGCAATACGGATTTTGCTCTCAACACTGTTACAACGTGTTTTCAAAACAACCCGAAAAATATGCCCGAAAGGATAAGGAGCATAGTACGCACCACAAACATGATGACCATGCCCACGGCCACAAAGGCTGTTGCTGAGACTGGGTGTCCTGAGCTGTGAGCGAACCTGCGGCATGAATGTTGAAATTCATGCCGCATTCAAATATATGACAATTTTCCTGCCGGAATAGGAGGATAAAGGAAAAACAACCATGAAACGCTTGGCTGATTTAATTATCCGCAACAGGGTTGTGGTATTAATAGTGGTGGCGCTTGCCACCTTGTTTTTGGGGTATGAAGCTACCAAAGTCAAGCTTAATGCCGATTTTTCTTCCTACCTGCAGCAGGATAATCCCCTGGTACAAAAGTTCAATCGGGTCGGCGAGATCTTTGCCGGAAAGTCCATCACCATGGTTACGATTGAGAGTGAGGATATTTTCAGCACCAAGACGCTTACGCTTATCCGGGACCTGACCAACGCTTATGAAAATTTGGATGGCGTTTCGCACGTCACCAGTTTGACCAATATAATTGATTTCAGGAAGACCGAATGGGGGCTGGAGGTGGGGAAACTCATCCCCCGGGGTGAGATCCCCGAGAGCCCGGAGGAGTTGAAGAAACTCAAGGATTACGTCATGTCCAGGGAGATGTATGTGGGCGACCTGCTCTCCGAGGATGGAAAAGCGTCGATTATCGTCATACGGATTTCCGCCGGAGCCGATGAGGTCAAGGTCGTAAAGGAAATAAGAAAAACAACCGAAGAGGTCGCCCCTTCCACCGGGAATATCGCCTTCGGAGGTATGCCGTCCCTGATGAATTCGATGGTCCTGCTTATTTCCGAAAATATGACCGTCCTGCTGCCCATTATGGTCGTCCTCATATTCTTAGTCCTCATCATTGCGTTTCGCAAACCCGGAGGCATCTTTCTCCCCCTGATCATTGTAGGCCTGGCTTCCGTTTTCACCATGGGGATTCTGGTTCTCCTCAACCTTTCCCTGGATCTGCTCACCGGGATAATGCCGGTCATTCTGTTGGCTATGGGAAGCGCCGACGGAATCCATTTTATGAAGCGGTATTATGAAATACGCAAAACCGGCAAAATACCAAAAGTCGCCGTCATGGAAACTTTTGCGGAGTTGTGGATGCCGATGGTGATCACCACCATTACCACGATGGTCGGTTTTGCTTCCCTGGCCATCTCGGAATTTTCGGTTATTACACAGTTCGGCCTGATTACCGCTCTGGCGATCTTCCTGGCCCTGGTAATTACCTTCACCTTCCTGCCGGCGGTTTTATCATTTTCCCGGGGCAGAATCAAAACACCACCGCAAGCCGTACCCAAAACAAATAATCGCTTTTTAGAAAAAATGGGTGATTTTATTTATCATAATAAAACGACCATTCTCGTCTCGGCAGCGGTGATCGTGATTATTTCCGCCGTTGCGATCCCCCGCATTGTCAAGGACGTGGATTGGTCCCTCTGCCTGCAGAAGGGAAGCAAACCGTACCGGGCCGAAATGCTGCTCCGGGAAAAATTCGGCGGTTCCCTGCCGATCCAGGTGTTGGTGGAAGGAAATATCAAGGACCCGGCGACGTTAAAGATTATGCGCTACACGGAGCGTTATCTGAACAGTGTGCCCCTCGTGTCCGAATCCCAGTCCATTGCCGGTATTATCAGTGAAATGAATTATGTAATGAATGACCGCTATGTTGTGCCGGAGACGCGCGAGGGAGTGGCCAACCTCTGGGTCATGATTGAGGGCGAGGATATTCTGGAACAGATGATTACTGCCGACAATAAAGAAGCCCTTATTCAGGGGAAACTGGCTACTATGGCTACCAAACCTCTGGTGCGGGCGGTGAATAAAATCGACCGGTTTATTAAAAAACTTCCCGAAGACCTGGCGGTTCTTGATCTCCGGGAAATCCTTCCCGGGAACAGGGAAGCCTTTATGGCGGTCAGAGCAAAAGACATTACGGATAAAATAGACTGGGATCTGCAAAATAAAGGTCTTAACGTTGAAAGAAGCAAAATCAAGGAATTGGTTGACCGCGCCCTGAATCAAAAACCACTGAACAAAAAGGCTTATGTCGAACTTAAGGGGAAGATCGCGGAATACCTTTTAAGCGATGAATCCGAACTTGAGATCACTTCCAAATCCCTGGCAAAAGCTATTGCCGGAAGAATCGTGGAAAGATTAAAAAAAGACGGCGCCGTATCGCGTGGACAAATATCCAAACTGATAAAATCGAATATCCGCGGGGCCGATAAGGAAGACGCGGACTATCTTGCGGAGTCGCTGGTAGCGTTGGTTTCCGAAACCTTGGGGGAAACAAGGGTTGAATCGGCTCTTCAGGCGCTGAAGGAAATTCTGCCTCCCGGTTCCGGGGAAATACGGGATCTTGACCGGGACCTCAAGGGGGACCTGTGGGAAATGAATGAAAACCTGATTATGATGAGTCTGGACGAATACCGGCAAATTTCCGGAGGGGCCGACCCGCCGCAGATGCGGAAACTCCATATTTCGATGGATCAGACCGGCCTGGCTCCTGTTTTGAAACACATGGAAGCCGTCCTGACACCCAGTCAGTTATACAGCCTTCTCATCGCCTTGGGTTTTGTTATCATCATGCTTGCCCTGATGTTGCGCTCGGTGGTGGGAGGAATTATCTCGGTGGCGCCCATCAGCATGACCATTCTGTTTAATTTTGCCGTCATGGGCTACGCCGGCATAGGTCTGGACTCTTTTACCTCGATGATCGCCTCCATTGCCATCGGGCTTGGTATTGATTATGCCGTTCACTTTAACTCCCGTTTCCGGCGGGAACTTTTCAACCTCAAGGATGAACAACCGGCCCTGAAGAAAACATTGGGCACGACCGGCGTGGCTATTTTCATCAACGCCCTCACAGTGGGGCTGGGTTTTTCCGTGCTGTTACTGGCCGGCGGACAACACATCAGGCGGTTCGGAGGGCTAACGGCTTTGACCATGCTGACCAGCGCCGTATTTACCTTGATGGTTCTTCCCGCCCTTACCCTTGCGGTTAAGCCGAAATACCTGACGAAACAAACATCCGGAGCAAAGGAAACAGCGCCAAATGAATAAGGTAACATTATTCGTCCGGTTGTTGTCGGCCTGCCGGAAAAACATGATGCTTTTAAACAAACCGGTAAACTATCGTATTCCCGGTTTGCGATTATCCCCGTTTCTCAGCCCGCGCTCGGGCCATGATAAAATACAAAAAAAGAGAAAAATGTTTACTGAATTATTAAAAGGAGGTCCAAAAATGAAAACGCTCGTTAAACCGACAATGCTTTTGTTTATCCTTACCCTGATAAACACCCAATCGTTCGGTCAGGAAATTTCCGCTGTGGAAATATTAAAAAATGCGGATTCCGTCGTGAATGCCCCTAAAGACATACACGTGTTCTCCAGGATGATCCTGACCGATAAAAAAGGCAATGAAAAGATAAGAGAATCGGAGATGTACCAGAAAGGTGATAAAATGCGACTGGTTCGGTTCCTTTCACCGGCGGACCAAAAAGGTATCGGATTTCTCAGTTTGCCAAATGATGTAATGTATTTATACTTACCGGCTTTCAGGAAAATCAGAATGATTGCCAGCCATGTAAAAAACACCAACTTTGCCGGAACGGATTTCAGTTATGACGATATAAGTTCGTTTAAGTATTCCGAGGAGTACGATCCGCAACTTCTGGAAACCAGGGACAGTGTTTATGTGTTGGAACTCATACCGAAACCGGGGGTGGAAAAAGATTACAGCAAACTCGTGGTTCAAATCCGTAAAGACAATTTCTACCCGATTCAAATCGATTATTACGACAAAGGCGGTAATCTGTGGAAAGTAATGGTAAGAAAAAACGTGGTAAAAAAAGGTAACTATTGGATAGCTTTGGAAATGGAAATGAAAGATCTGAAAAAACAGCACTCTACGAAATCCATAACCGAAAAAATAGAATTGGATACCGGGTTAACCGATAAGACATTCACTAAACGAAATCTCAAGAAAACCCGATAAATACGCGAGGGGGAATTTATACAATGAAGAGAAGAACCTTATTGGCAACCGCAACAATTCTGCTGATTGGGACGACCTATGGCCAGGACGCGTTCTCCATCAGCGGTTATTTACAAACCGATAATCGTCTGCGCACACTGAACAATGCGTTTTCCTGGAATGAAAACAGACTGAATTTACAGTTGGAAGGCGCTCCCTCGGAGCGATACCATTATTTCAGTGAAATTCGCTTACGCGGATTCGGTTTCCCCGACGTGAACTATGCCCGGGACCTGCAACTACCGGAGAAAAACAAAGTCTACCGTTGGGGTCTGGAATTTCGGGAAGCGTACGTGGACTTGTACGGCTTTGGCTCCGAGAATCTTGATCTTCGGATCGGGAGACAGATCGTTTCATGGGGAACCGCCGACGCTTTTAACCCCACGAGTAACACCAGCCCCGACGATTTGGAAGACATCTACAACTTCGGCCAAAGATTGGGCACCAATGCCGTCAATGCCAATTATTATTGGAGTGGCAATTTCACTCTTACCGCGATATTCGTCCCCATTTTTACCCCAGCCACCCTTCCGTCAGGCGATTTTTCGGAAGCCTTTGCCCCGCCGATGGAATTGCCCGCCGGATTAACGGTCGGAGCCGTGTCGGACACGGTAATATTGCCAGATCGAACCATTTCGGAATCCTCCCAATATGCTTTGAAACTGACAACAAACCTGTTTACGTATGATGTTTCCCTGAGTTATTTCAAGGGCCGGGACGATTTTCCTCTCATATCCGGGGTAGTCCTGACCCCGGGGGAAATAATGGGTACGCTTGACATCTCCACGGACCTGACGTATCCGGAAGTGGAAGTGTACGGCGGGGACTTTGCCGGCAGCATCGGTTCCGTCGGCGTCTGGGGTGAGGGCGCTTTGATTTATCCCAAAAAGGTGTCGATGATTACAGTCTCTCCTTCCTTCACCGCTCCCGGACAACTGGACACGACACAAACCACGGCCCTGGATGATGAACCTTATTTGAAGTATATCCTGGGCGGGGACTATACTTTTAAAAACGGAATCTATTTAAACACCCAGTACATCCGGGGTTTTATACATGAACAGGGGAGAGACGCCCTGAACGACTATTTTTCATTCCGTCTGGAGAAGACATTCCTGAATAATGAACTCAAGGTGGTGCCCATCGGCGGCGCTGTCGCGATTAATGATTGGAACGACGCGGGGAACAACTATGGGCTGGTATACACACCTGAGGTAACTTACTATTTTACCGATAATGTGGAATTAACCTGGGGCGCCTTTATCCTCGACGGTAAGGGCGATAACCTGTTCGGTTTAATAAAGGATAAAGACGAGGTTTATTTCAAGGTAAAAGTCTCTTTTTAAAACAATACAAAATACTGGCCGGCGGGTTCCGCCTTACATCGTAAATCACGGTGGGTTCATGGACAATTGAGCCCGGGAATCGCAGGTCGGCAGTTAATAACAGAAAAATCAAGACAGGAGCTAATAAACAATGAAACCAACAGAACAGTTAACTGAGGAACACAATTCAATTAAGCTGATGCTCAAGATTATGAGCAATGTTTGCGATAAGCTTGAAGCCGGAGAAAAAGTAGAGCCGGAACATCTACATCAGGTAATCGAGTTTATCAAAGTCTTCGCTGACAAGTGTCATCATGGAAAAGAAGAGGACTTGCTGTTCCAGGCAATGATAGAAATGGGGTTCCCCCGGGACGCGGGTCCCATCGGGGTAATGCTCTATGAACACGATATGGGTCGTGACTACGTGAAAAAAATGAGCGACGCCGCAATCCTGTACGGGAAGGGCGATGAGACCGCTTCCTCCACAATCGTTGAAAACGCCAGAAATTACATTTCTCTCCTTACCCAGCATATCGATAAGGAAGACCACATCCTTTATCCCATGGCGGACGGCCAGTTAACGGAAGAAAAGCAGCGGGAATTACTGGATAAATTCGAAATCGTCAACCGTGATCAAATCGGACAGGACAAGATTGATGAAATGCACGGGATATTAAACCGACTTAAAGAAATCTACCCGGTCTAACGCCGGACCGAACACAAGAAGGAGAAAATGAGTAATGGTGAATAAAGGTTCCTTCCCCGACATCATCGTGAATCTGCCGGAAACGGATATTCTCGTTGAGAGGTTGCGTACCTACCTTTGCCAGGGGAAAGATCAACAGTTTGTTTTCATGAGCTTTGAAAACGCCACGGAAATTCCCGAACATTTCCATGAAGCCCAATGGGAAATTGTCTTGGATGGGGAAATTAACCGATGTATCAACGGCAAAAGACATATATTAACAAAAGGCGACACCTACTTTATTCCGAGGGGGAGTCCGCCACAGCGCAAAAATCTGGCAAGGGTATAAGGATTTGGCCTTATCCGACCAAAAAGACCGTTATGCCGTCAAATAAAAAACACGGAATGATAAAAAAACCAAATCCGTTTATTTTTCTTCAGGTTTATAAATTTCCACCCGCCCGCGTCCCAATTCCTTGGCCTGATAGACCGCCGAGTCCGCGGCATTGATTAATTCCTGCTCCGTTTCCCCGTGAATCGGAAACTGCGCCACACCGGCGCTGAAGGAAATCGTTATATCATGGCCGTCATACATAAAAAGCGGTTTGTTTCGCAATCCTTCCAGGATTTTACGAATGGTCCGGGCCGCACCCCCCAATTCCGAACGTTCCAACAGCAGGAAAAATTCTTCTCCACCCCAGCGGGTAAAAATATCCGTGCTGCGAATAGCCCCGATTATATATTTCGCAAAAGCCACCAGACATTCATCGCCGCAAGTATGACCGTAGGTA
>JALUTR010000188.1 GCA_027021785.1 Fidelibacterota bacterium
ATCCACGGGGGAAGTGATGGGCATTTCCCACACATTCGGGGATGCTTTCGCGCGTGCTTCTCTCAGTGCCGGTACTATCCTGCCGGAATCCGGAACGGTGTACATTTCTGTAAACGATAATGACAAACTGAATGCCATCCCTATCGCCCGGGACTTTTACGAACTTGATTTCAACATCACGGCTTCGTCCGGCACGGCCCGGGAACTCCGGCGTAATGGAATCCCCGCCGAATCCGTGTTCAAGGTGGGAGAGGGGCGCCCGAACGTGGTGGACGGAATCAAAAACGGCGAAATTCATTTGGTGATCAATACGCCGTTGGGTAAGCAGTCCCGGTTCGATGAAGAAGCGATCGGCCGGGCTACCATTCAGAAGGGGATCCCGGTTATCACCACCCTTTCCGGGGCCCAGGCCGCGGTGCGGGCCATCCGGAGCAAACGAAAATTAACCGTAAAGGCGCTTCAGGAATATCATTTATGAAGATTCCTTTTTCTACTTCATAGGTTCATTTGATAAGTGAAAGGGCTCTTTTTAATACGTATGCCCCATTCTGAATAACTAAAAAATAAATTCCGCTTGATACCAATTTGTTATCATTATTAATACCATTCCAATCCACGAAATAAACACCCGGACTTACGGTTTTGTTCTCCCAAAATGTATAAACCTGATTTCCGGCAAGATCAAATAACTTAAGGCTTACAGCAGTTGATTCCTTAATATCAATTCTTATAGTTGTCCTAGAGTTAAACGGATTCGGATAATTTATTATTGTAGTAAAACCGGGGATTAAATATTGGTAATTATCACTTGCAGATAAATTTGTTGTATCCCCATATAAAACCCCGTCTAATACTGCTCCAACAAGACCCGCGCCAGGCCATGCTTCGCCATAAATACGTACCAGACCAAAGCCGGAAGCTAATTTCTTAGTATGTCCCCAAATCCAATCTTCGGTATCTGTAGTATCAAAAGTAGTGTAATAACTTATAGATGCGTATGTTACCGGTTCTCCCCAGAAATAGCCGTTAAAAGTTGAATCTAAAACGCCAAGTTCAAAATAAGTCTCATTCCAATTATTAACCACCCACCATTCACCCGGCTGGGCATTAAACTTGTACCATAATACAGGTTCATTACCGTAATGTAAAGAATCGAGCTTGTATACGTTATACAAGGTATCTATTAAATAATCCTCGTAGTAAGTATATGGATATGGACTATTGAATTCCTGAAAAATCGTTCTTACATAACTTCCGTATTCCGTTGTGCTGTCCGATAATATTCGAATTTGTCTTCGACTATCACCATCATAAATCAAATATTCCCAAACATCTCCGGCATGATGTGGAAAAAAAGTATTGATTCCTCGGCCGTTTAACGGTACTGTATCCGGAGATGTAAGCGCATTGGATGTAATTATGAGATTACCGGTATAGTTTTCTATAGTGTCGGGCGTGAAAGAAATGGGTATTACCGACGAACTACAGGGTTCTGTAATTAAAGAGGAAATTTCCATTTCAAAAACAGGGTTATCTATCACCAAGTCGGTGATATTTAAATCAACTCCACCGTAATTAATAAGGCTCAGGTTTTCAGATCCGGTCTGGCCGGGTAATCGGCCTACGAATTGGATTGAATCCCGGGAAAAAGAAGCGATGGGATAGGGAGGGACCCATAACTGAGGACCGGAAATATCATCCACATACATCCAGGAATGCGAACTGCCTGTGGTCAAACACCTGATAGCTAAGAATATTTCAGATCCAATGAAATTATCCAGTGAATAAGAATAGTAGGTCCAATCACTGGGAACATCATTTACAGAGTCTAATACAACCGTAAAACTGTCCGGGACATTGTCAGTGGCAGAAACTAAAACCTCAAAATCATCTAAAAAGTTATAGTAATGTGACTTAGCCCAGAACGTGAAGGAATCCCCTTCGGCTACCACCGATCTGGGGGTGATTAACCAGTCATCGCCGTTGTTTGAACTAACCTGTATAAAGTAGTTACCACTGTGTGCGTAGAAAGGATCCTTACCAATTGTCCAACTCTGTCCGTCTTCGTCAAGATCGTAAACCCGCCAGCCGTACGGCATGGAACCGGATTCAAAGCCTTCCTCTAATGCACTACCATCACATGCATCGCCCAATAAAAAACCGGGTTTCAGTAAAACCATTAAGAGAAGTAATAGTGTTCTAAATGTGATAACAACACCCCTTTTTATCTTGGATACGAAAAACTTTATAAGTCTACATTTTATAGCAGGTAAAAATCAATACGCAATACTACGTAATTTGCACGTGAAGATATTTTTCATGAATCGAAAGGAT
>JALUTR010000189.1 GCA_027021785.1 Fidelibacterota bacterium
CCTCTGGGCCGCATGTCCCGATCGAATCGGGACTGCGGGGTTAACCCCGATATTATCGGCCTTCGGTGAATAATTCATCAGTAAAAAGGAAATGAATGTTAAGTGGCTATGAAACAATTAGATGCGATTATATCAATCTTTTGCTGATGAATTATTCAGGTTAACCCGAATAATACGGATTCTAAAGGGTAAGGCAATCCGCCCTGCGATGGAGGCAAAGAAAATCGCGTTGCCGTCTTTCCGGCGGATTAGGATTTCGGATTTAGAATTCGAAAATATTCCAGTCCTTCCCTGTAAACATTATTATCTCAGTCTTTCCCCGCATTCATGCCTTTTCCAATTTCGATACACTTACACCCGATAACAAGAATTAACTACATTGCTGATTAATCCAAAATATTTAATTGTAAGTTCCGGTTGATATCTCATTTCAACATTGTACGGATATAAAGGTTTCGGCCGGGGAACAGTTTAATCATAACCAGGACGGGGTTAGCGTTAAAATAAAATAATCCTACGCCGGTCCGCCTTGCGGACTCGCTAAGCTCAACTTGGCTCTTGGCTTTTGGTTCTTGGTTTGTTGTATACCAGGAACGCATTTTAACCAAAAGATAATATGAATAACTTCCGGGGCTGATAAATATGAATGACAACTGGTTGTTGTGTTTGAATTTAATGGTATTTCGATGGAGGTTAAAATAATGAATAACAATTTTTTACTATCGATATTGTTTTATTTGCTGGTCTTCTCCCCCACAACCAAGGGGATATTCAATAATCCGGTTTATGCCCAAACGTTTGACAGTCGCATTCAAATTACGAATCGACAACAGGAATCCGGTAATCACGAGGGCCTGGGAATCCCAAGGATCTCCGCCGGTAAGATACACCGGGAAAAGCGCCTCAAAATCGGATTGGCATTAGGCGGCGGAGCCGCAAAAGGATTGGCCCACATCGGCGTATTAAAAGCGCTGGAAGAGGCCGGGATTCAAATCGATTATATTGCCGGGAGCAGCATGGGCGCCCTGGTGGGGGCCGCCTACGCGGCGGGAATACCCATCGACACGCTGGAGCAAATCGCCCTGGAAACGGACTGGAAAGACGTGGCCATGCTTTTCGACCCGACACTGCCCGCACCGGGGATCATAAACGGTCAGCGGGTCAGTAAATTTTTACAATCCATCTATGGCTCCCGGCTGATAGAAGAATTATCAATCCCCTTTGTCGCTACGGCAGCCAATATCATCAGCGGCAAAAAATATATTATTAGCCAGGGCGACCTGGTCACCGCCGTCCGCACCAGTATTTCCATCCCGGTTGTGTTCACACCTTTAAAATACGGCAACCAATATTTGGTGGACGGAGGCTTGATTGATCCGGTCCCGATCAAGGATGTGCGTTCAATGGGAGCGGATTATATTATTGCCGTCAATGTTCTGGTTCCGCCCGGCGACCCGTGGGAGCACCGAAAAAAATCCACTATTAATGCCGACAGCATCCATGCTATCAATAAGGAATCCTGGCTTCCGTTTGGAAGGAACGGGAAAAATCACGATTCAAACCGGCCGGGATTGATACAGATAATGCACAAAACGATAACCATTTCCCAGGCGCGACTGGCTCAACTTCAAATTGAACTGGAACGGCCCGATATTCTGATCGAACCGCCCACCAGTGATATTAAAGCCTGGGATTTCCAACAGGGTAAGAAAGCTATTAAAATCGGGTACGATATGGCCCGGAAAGTAATCGCGGCTCATCCGGAACTAACCGGCGCCGTTCACCCTGAATAACGTGGAGTTTTCCTGTAAATGTGAATAAGGACGAAAAAGAACCGCGGAACAAGCCATCAAACAAACGACCTTAGTCTTGTTCTTTCGATTCTTTCGATTCGCTAACAATCAAATCAATCGCCTTTTCAATGGGGATTCGATAGATATTCTTTTCACTATCAATCACGGCGTAGGAATGCAATTTACGGTCTTCCTGTTTTCGTATCGCAACCAATTTTTCCGGCTTCGGTTGAAGTACATCTTCGTACACCGCCCGTTCCTCGCTCTTCAGAAAATATTCATAAGTAAGAAATACAACGGCAACCGAAATAACAATGCTTACCACGACTATTTTTACAATTCCCCGGTTTGAAACCGCGCTGTTTTTGTGACTTGAATTATTATTTCTATCAACTTTGACGTTCATGACAGAGTGAATCTTTTCCTTATTACCGCTTGGGAACAACCCCCGGTGCAAAATCCGGGTTAAGAGCCGCTATACTTAACGGATTCACTCAAACGGGGACTGTTCACGGGGATTAAGGGGCGTGATATCAAGCGTTTCCAAAATAATCCCAACTGTATTCCCCCGATACCAATGAACGTTGTTAAATCCAGCCATGAAAATTGCACACCGGATTTATGCAGACTCGGTAACACGATCCAGTACAAATCGATAAAATGCATCACGAACAAAAGTCCTGCCATCGATCCCAGGATCACCAGGTTTTGTTTTGCAGCCCGGAACAGAAGGACAAGAAAGGGTATTGCGAAATGACCGAAAACGAGCATCACACTAAGATATTTCCATGACCCTTCCCACCGTTGCAGGAACCAAACGGTCTCTTCCGGCACGTTTCCATACCAAATCAGGAAATATTGCGAACCGGCGATATAGGCCCAGAATATTGTAAAAGCAAATAATAATCTCCCCAGATCATGGTAGTGCCTTACGTTTATGGTTTCTTTCAGGGCGCCGTAATATCGCAAGAAGAGGGAGCACAATACCAAAAAGGATAAAATAATTACATAGGTCCCGGCAAAGATATAGACTCCGAAAATAGTGGAATACCAGTGTGGATCCAGCGACATTAACCAGTCAAACGAAGCAAATGTTAACGTCAGGGCAAATAAAACCATGCCGACAGCGCCCACCCGGCGGAGTTTCGATAGTAAATCAAAATCCTTTTCGGTATCCTGACGTAGGGAATTCCGGTAAAGCAGGAATATGGTAACGGACCAGATTGCGAAATAGGCTATTGTTCGGACGATAAAGAAAGGTATGTTCAGAAACGCGGATTTTTTTTGCAATAAATGATCGGTAGCAACGACCGCGGGATCGCTCCAATGGTAAAGATCGCCGATACCCAGCAATACGGGTATGGAAAAAATCGCCAGATACGGAAGGTTGGCCGCCAACGCCTCGGCAATACGCCGGAATACAATACACCAGACGGATCCGGCCAGGTAATGGACCAACAGGAAAAACAAGGCGCCCACACTCAAGGTCGTCCAGAAAACAAAGGCGGTCAAATAGGAGTGAAAAAATTGTTCGGCATCGGAAAAATAGCCATACAGCGAAAGAAGTATTGCCAGGCCGCCGATAATGAATGCTTTCAGCCCGATCGAGCCGGCATCTGTTAAACGGTATGTTTGTTGATCAAATTTCATTTCACGGGCATCAGTTAAACGTCGATTGTATTTTTTCCGGCACGTCGCTCAATTTTGCATTTTGACTGCGCTGCAAGGCACGCACGTAGCCAATAATCGCCCAGCGATCATCTACCGGAATTTGGTGCCGATAAGAAGGCATGCTCCGAATCCCGTTGGTAATGATATCGAACAGTTGCCCATCGGGCATGGAACGAATTCGATCCTGGTGAAACGAGGTGGGCGGAATGGGATAATTGTATTTCGTAATAATTCCCTTCCCGTCACCGGCGCGTCCATGGCAGGGAGAACAATAGATATTAAAACGCTCCTGCCCCCTCAACATCAATTCACGCGTCAGGGTCACCGGATTCGTTTGAACAAAACTGCCATCGCTATTTTTTCCGAAATAATATGAACCATCTTCACGTAATTGACCGATGGCAACCGTTCCTTCCACCGGCATCCGCATAGCTGACTGATCGGCAAAAAATTCGCTTTGGGTTTGAGGTTTGTATTTATCCTGGGTATCCATATTCGGATTCAAATGAATTGGAGGTTTGTCGGATGGGCGACCACGGAAGCAACCCGATAAAGTAACCATCACCAGTATTGTGAAAAGCAGATATTGCCGGACTTTAATCACTGTTCCTCCAGGCGTTCGATATGTATTCCTCCGATCTCCTGTAAAAAGGCTGCCGTCTTGCGGAGATCAAACTGAGGGTCATCCGCTTCAATACTTATGAAAAATCCATCGGTTGTTACCTTGCTGAAACGATCCGAGAAAAAGACCGGATGGTGAAATCTGGGTAAGCGATTAATGTGTAACATACCTAACACCGCCGAACCGGCCCCAAATAGAACAAACAATGCAAACATCACGATAATATAAGCCTGCCATGCAAATAGCGGTTTACCACTTATGATATGTGGATATTCAACCGAATGAACCCAATACTGAAGCCCCAACCCCGTAACAGCGCCAATTAATGCAAAAATCGCAATAATAAAGCCCAAATGGGAACGTTTCATTCCCATAGCCTTATCCATGCCATGAATTGGAAAGGGCGAATGACAGTCAAATTTTTTATACCCGGCGTTTCGTACCTTCACGGCCGCTTTCAGCAAAGCCGCCGGAGTTTCGAATTCAGCCAACATTCCGAATATCTTTGTGTCCGCCATGGAATTACTCATGACCTTCCGAATTATGAGGATCAGCCTGAGGTAAAATCGCTTTTACTTCCGACATCGATATCATCGGTAAAAACCGTAAAAACAATAAAAAGAAAGTGAAAAATAATCCGAATGATCCAATAAAGGTGATAATATCCCAGAATGTTGGCGAGTAATAATCCCAGGAAGAAGGTAAGTAATCACGCGACAGCGATGATACGACGATCACAAATCGTTCAAACCACATTCCCACGTTTACCAGAATTGAAGCGACAAACAGGAAGGCAATATTTCGACGCAACTTTCCGGACCAGAAAAATTGCGGGACTATCACGTTGCATGTGATCATAATCCAGTAAGCCCAGGCATAAGGACCAAAAGCACGATTGATAAAAGTAAAGCCTTCATAATCGCTTCCGCTATACCAGGCGATAAAAAATTCGGTGGCATAGGCATACCCAACAATCGAACCGGTAAGCAACATGATCTTGGCCATCTTATCAAAGTGTTGAGTCGTAATGAAATGTTCCAGACCATAAAATCGACGGGCAATGATCGCCAAGGTCATTACCATGGCAAAGCCGGAGAAAATGGCTCCCGCTACAAAATAAGGTGGAAATATCGTGGTGTGCCACCCCGGAACCAGACTGGTGGCAAAATCGGTACTTACAACACTGTGGACTGAAAGTACCAACGGTGTGGAAAGACCCGCCAAAACCAAATAAGCCAATTCATAGTGTTGCCACTGGCGATTGCCGCCTCGCCATCCCAGGGACATGATACCGAAAATAATTTTCCGGGCCCTTGTTTTGGCACGGTCCCGGAACGTCGCCAGATCGGGAATCATCCCGGTATACCAAAACAATAGTGAAACGGTAAAATACGTTCCCACCGCAAAAAAGTCCCATAACAACGGACTGCGAAAATTCGGCCACATTCCCATCTGGTTGGGCACCGGAAAGAAATAATAAATCAGCCATATGCGACCGATGTGAATTCCGGGGAACATCAGCGCGCAGATCACGGCGAAAATTGTCATGGCTTCGGCAAACCGATTGATCGAGGTACGCCATTTTTGCCGGAATAAAAACAAAATTGCCGAGATCAAAGTGCCGGCATGTCCGATACCAACCCAGAATACAAAATTAACAATTGCCCACCCCCAGGCAACCGGATTGTTCAGCCCCCAAATACCAACCCCGTCCCAGACAAGGAAACCGATCGATCCCAATAATAACAACATCCCGAAAAACGCGATCGCGAAAGCCAGGTACCATTCCTTCGGCGTTTTGGCTTCCACAATCCCGCTGATTTTGTCGGTGACCGACTTAAAGGTCTGGTTCCCCAAAATCAGGGGCTGCTTCTCCGGGACCGTGACGGGTTTTGTATTTCCTGTCATTTCGACGATTTCACTCAAATTAATCTTTCGGGTTCTGCGTTTGTTTCAAGTCCGGATTGGGATTCCTCAATTTTGCCAAAAAGGAAGTCCGCGGACGGATATTCAGTTCTTCCAGCAGCTCATACCTGCGGTTCTGCTGTTTTACCTTGAAAATCTTGCTGTTCGGGTCAAGAATATCACCGAAGACAATCGCGTCCGTGGGACAGGTTTGTTGACAGGCCGAAACAACTTCTCCGTCGCGAATTTCGCGATTTTCCTTCTTCGCGGCAATCTTCCCCAGGGCAATTCGCTGGACGCAGTACGTACACTTTTCCATTACGCCCCGGAACCGCACGGTTACATCCGGATTCCTTACCATCTGTACGATTTCAGGCCAACCCTTGGCATAATTGTAAAAATTGAAGCGGCGAACTTTATACGGACAATTATTGGCGCAATACCGGGTACCGACACACCGGTTGTAGGTCATTCCATTGAGCCCGTCTTTGGTATGGGTGGTCGCGGCCACCGGACATACCTGTTCGCAGGGAGCCATTTCGCATTGCTGGCAGCTCACCGGCTGGTGAACCATTTCCGGATCATCGGGATCACCGGAGTAATACCGATCCAATCGCATCCAGTGCATTTCCCGCCCCAGGCGGACCTCTTCCTTTCCGACAACCGGGATATTGTTTTCACTCTGGCAGGCTATAGTACAGGCGTTGCAACCCGTACACACATTTAAATCAATGGTCATCCCCCACTGCGGTCGCTCGTCGTATTTAATTTCTTTCCACATCGACACCTTCGGTGGCGGTTCGACGATTTCATGCACAAATTCACCGTTTTCCCGGTACTCTTCCAACGTTGCTTCCCGAACGATGATCGGAAGCCGGTCGCGGATACTTTCCCGGGCCAACTTTTCCACGTCCAAACCATGATGATCCTGGGTACAGGCCAGAAGATAATTTTTCCCCGTGGATTGGATGGATACACCGATGTCAAAACCCGGAGCGTTCGACCGTCGCAAAGTATACACATTGCCCCCCACGCCATTCCCGATCCGACCGACGGCTTCCCGGCCATAACCAAGTTCCACGGAAATCGAATAATCGGCGTGCCCCGGAAGAATCCAAACCGGCAGTTGCAACGTCCGTCCCCGGTGTTGGAGAGTAACCAGATCTTCATTCTTTACACCCAACTCCTGTGCCGTGCGACGGCTCATAACGATGGCATTGTCCCAGGTGAGCTTGGTAACCGGATCGGGAAGCTCCTGCAACCAGCCGTTATTGGCGAAACGTCCATCGTAAACGCTATTGGAAACCTGGTAGACGATTTCCATGCTGTTCAAACCGGCCGTATCCGTCGGAAACGGTTTTTTATCAAGGGCCGTGGCAAGCTTTTGGGACCGTATTTCCACTCGCGACGGTTTAACCTTAGAACCGTCATACACTCCGTCATGGAGAATCCGTCTCCATTGCCGGTTAAAATCCGTTCCGGTCAAAATCGACTGCCAGGTTTCACGGACCAAGTCGTATCCGCTCCGATCATCGCCGGTAGACACGGCAGCCAGAACCTCCGCCTTGCTTTTTCCGCCGAACAGGGGCTCGATTTGTGGCTGGACAATACTTAAAACGCCGTCAGGTGTCTGAACGTCTCCCCAGCACTCAAGAAAATGGGCTTCAGGAATATGCCATTCCACGTATCCGGATGTTTCGTCAACGTGCGTACTTAAATGAACGGTATGGGTAATTTTTTCAAGCGCTTCCCTGAATGCCAAATCCACGGGTGTATTGTAGACGGGATTCCCGCCTAAGATAACAAGGGCGGTAACATCTCCTGAATCAGCGGCTTGTACCAGAGAAACCAAATCCTCCTGTCTGGCCGCTTCAGTATCGCCTATGGGATAATATTCCACGGTACGGTTGATATTTTTCAGGGCGGAATTGATGGCCAGTACCAGGGCATGGACTTCCGCCGGCTGCCGGCGACCGGCAACCACCAGACTCCGACCGGTATTTTTTATCAAATCATCCGCCAACGCCCCCAGCCATTTTTCGTCAAAGGGATGATTCTTATAGGCGTCCAGCGATTCCACACCGTCAACCGGAAGACCCCGGGTTGTCAGTTCCAGCGCCAGAGCCGCCGTAAAGGCGCCGATTTGACGACTCTGCAAACGGTAACGGTGATCCGCCATTCCTCCCGTCACTGTCATCGCGCTTTCCACAACGTAAAGGCGATTCATCTCATCGTCCCGGGTAATAACGCGCCGACCGTCGGCAAATCCAGCGGCATTACGAATATTATCATGCTCAAGCTGGAGAAAATCGGAATCAAGCGCCAGAATCACCCGCGCTTCGGTGCAATGATAGACGGGGCGACCGATTTCGCCGATGGCCATGTTTACACCGGAAAAAATATTTTCATCGTTCACCGGTTCATAGGCGGCCCACCGGGCCTTCGGGAAACGCCGGAGAAACGCTTTCTTTAAACGCGCCAGGGTCGGGGAGGCAAACGGTTCCGACAGGATCGCCAGGCCCTCGCCGTCAGAAGATTCATATTCTTTTATCAGCTCTTTCCATGCTGCCAGAAATTCAGACCAGGACCTCTCCTCACCGCGGTACAGAACGCTCTGCGATCGATCCGGATCGTACAGGTCCAGAATCGCGGCCTGGGCGAACACATTGGCTTTTCCTAAGGATTGAGGATGTTTCGGATTACCTTCCAATTTGGTGGGTCGACCCTCATGATTTTCCACAACCAGGCCGATAGCTTCCGTTCCAAAGGGCATGGTAGTCGCGTAATATAAAGGAATACCCGGAATGATTTCCTCCGGCGCGATGACATAGGGAATAATCTTTTCAACCGGACGACGACAACTCGTTAGTCCCGCCAAAGCCAGGGAAGCTCCCATGAGCGACAGGAAATTCCGCCTGCTGAAAGTGGCTCCGTGCTCCGCCGTCCCCTCCGGGAATTCCCGATGCGGAAACGCTTCGGTTTCCGGCGCTTTTACCCGTTGTTCCAGGCTCCGCCAGTATTCTTTTCCGGAGGACGGTATATTTTTTAATTCTTTACTCATCGGTGACATCCGGTACAATCCGTAGGGGGATCGATGTTATTCTTACTAATAAAACGGTTGGCAAACGTAAGCTGGTTTTCCGGGGGGACCCATTCCATATTGGTTATATTGCCGGGGGGGCGAATATATGGCGCGGGATTACGATGGCAATCGAGGCACCATTTCATACTCAGCGGTTCCACCAGCGAAACTACCTCCATCCGGTCGATCCGGCCGTGGCAACTGGAACAACCGATCTGCGCGTTAATGTGAATACTATGGTCGAAATAAGCATAATCGGGAACCTTGTGGATCCGAATCCATTCCATCGGTTCCCCGCTTTCCCAGCTTTCCCTAATCGGTTTCAGTTTTTCGCTGTCAGGTTTGATCATCGTATGGCAATTCATACAGGTTTGCGTCGGCGGTACGCCGGCCACCGGTGAAACTTCCACCCCGGTATGGCAGTACCGACAGTCCAGTCCCAAATCACCGGCATGTAATTTATGGCTGTAGGGAACCGGCTGTTCAGGGCGATAACCCACATCGGTATAATAAGGGGAACCATAATACCAAAAGAACCCGATTATCCCGACCAAAATAAGGATTACCATACCGGCAACGATCGGCGGTAGTTTGTTGGTCCACTCAGGAAAAATCTGTGCCATACGTTCGATTCATAAACAGAAAGTTAATCCATTTGGTAATTGTATCTGGTTGTCGTCGCAATATAGTTCGCGGATTACGCGAAAAAATTGAGAGGAGAGATTAACAGTTTAGGAGTTGCGTGTCAAGAATTCATTCCCCCCTTTTTATTGAGGATAAAACGATCCTCTTAAGCTTTTGCAGAGGACATATTTATACTCTAATCCAACCCCGACCAATTAATTAACCGGAATACTCCCTGCCGGTTTACAACAAACGTCTTAATCCATTTTTTCAACCAATCCTCCCCCTCATTTTTCTTTCAACCCCGGAAGATTGAAATAGAAAATCACCCCCGATTTAAAATAATATGAACCTAATAAATCAAAAGGCGGTCGGTCCTCCGCACCAAATACATACCCTATTTCGAAATTGGTAAATATCGAACTCTGTAATTGTTCGGAATCGTCTCCATGCCGAAAGGAAAACTATTCTTGTGATATCACACCACTGTTCCGGTTGTTTCTCACTCAGGATCATCCTCCGGATCGTACAGTTCAAACGCCATGAGTCTTGAACCTCCCTGAACGAATATTTTCCCGTTCCCAATGGAGATCATGACCAACGGTTCACCTTCGGGACCTTTCTTGCTGTAAACAATTTCTCCCGTCTCCGGCTCGATTACGCGAATGATCCAGCCGTGCGAATAATACACATAACGACCGTCATAACAAACCCGACTCCAATTGTAGTTCTGAGACGGCCAGGTTATCCAAAGGCGTTCTCCGGTTTTTTTATCCCATCCCCCGATGGCATACCAGGCCAGGGAAAGCACCAGCACATCGCCG
>JALUTR010000190.1 GCA_027021785.1 Fidelibacterota bacterium
GAACCAGGAAATTGAAGCCATCGTCACCGACGGTCAAAATCAGATATGCATCGAAACGGGAACTGCTACTGCTTCCGGGGAATTGGTCCTACCCCTGTCGGGCCCCAAACTATGGTCACCCCATTCCCCCTTTCTCTATGACTTACAGGTTTCCCTGCGGGATGGCAACACGCCGATTGACTCGGTCAACAGTTATTTCGGAATGCGCAAAATCGTCGTCGGAAAAGATAAAGATGACATAACCAGAATATTGCTCAATGACCAATTCGAATTCCAGGCCGGCCCCCTCGATCAGGGGTACTGGCCGGACGGACTCTACACCGCGCCTACCGATAACGCCCTGAAGTACGATATTGATATTACCAAGGAATTAGGTTTCAACATGACCCGCAAGCACGCCAAAGTTGAACCGCATCGTTGGTATTACTGGTGCGATAAACTGGGCCTACTGGTCTGGCAGGACATCCCCAGCGGTAACAATTCATCCAAAGCAGGGCGTGTCCAGTTTGAAACCGAAATGCGTCGAATCATTCGCGAATACAATAATCATCCCAGTATTATCATGTGGGTAATTTTCAACGAAGCCTGGGGGCAATTTGATGATAAGCGGATGACCGGCATTGCCCGTGAACTGGATCCATATCGAATCATCAGCAATGTCAGCGGCTGGCACGATGCCGGCCAGGGTGATATCATCGATGTCCATTGCTATCCGGGTCCCGGCTGGGTCGAAGCCGAAAAAAACCGGGCCGCCGTCATCGGCGAATACGGCGGACCACGACTAAAAATTGAGGGGCACACCTGGGTTGATAACGCCGAATGGGGCTATTACAACCTGTCGAGCAAAGACGAATTAACGGACAGTTACGTGTCCATGATGAAAAACATTCACCGTAAAATTGGTTTCCCCGGTGTCAGCGCCTCGGTTTTTACACAATTGACGGATGTCGAAATTGAATGTAACGGATTGCTTACCTATGACCGGAAGATCGTCAAAGTCGATATCGATCGCGTTAAAGCGGCCAACAAAGGAGAGTTCGACGAATCACTGGGAAAAATCGTGGTCCTGGAACCCGTTGCACGTTTGCATAAAACCACCTGGAACTACACCCTTGATGAACCGGAACCGAACTGGTACCAACCGGACTTTGACGATACGAACTGGAAATCAGGACCGGCCGGATTCGGGGAAAAGGGCGCCCGGCAGGTAACCGTCCGCACCCAATGGTTGACCGAAGATATCTGGCTGCGCCGTCATTTCAACGCGCCTGAAGACATACCCGAAGACTTGTTTTTCCTTGTTCACAACATCGGCGACGTGGAAATCTATATTAACGGCGTTTTGGCGGCGAAAGTAAAAAACGTTCGACGGCCATATTATCATGAATACCCCGTCAGTGACGAGGCCCGTAAAACCATTATTCCCAGCGGCAATACTTTTGCGGTCCATACCAGGAAAACCAGCGACGCCCAATTTATCGACGTCGGATTGATCGGGTTAATTCATTAGATTCGACCTTGTGGAAATAATTAAGCATTGATCGTCATGCCATCTATTCCTTTGCCTTTATTTAACCTTCGATTCTTCGCAACCGGCAAACATATTCCAACTGACTGTAAAATATATTTCTAACATTTCTCACTTTGATGTGAGGTGTTTATTCAAAAACTGTCTTACTATTGAAATCGACTTGATTCGTACTTTTTCCCGCAGTTGCGGGATACCAAAAGAAGCCCCGATTTTACATCGGGGCAAGGCGACAAGATATCATGAAATACCAAGTTAAACCATTTTTTGAAAAAACCATTGATCGATATTGTACAACCCTATTCTAAACAATACTATAGGAAGACTATTATACGTGAGAAATGTTAGTATATTTTTCCTTGCCTGCTCGATTGTGAGATTTAAGCCGTATAATTTGCGGGTAAATTTGAGGGTATGATAATGAAGTATTACCGGGAATTGAGAAACTATTGCGAAACCATTCCCCTGGTGGATTGTCACGACCATTCCGGCGCTTGTGAGCCGCGTTATACCGACCCGATTATGGCCGTTAAAAGCGGTTATTTCACCAACGATATTCAAAGCGTTTCTTCCGACGAGGACATCCGTATCCTGGATGACGTCAACCGGTCCCTGGAAGAACGCTGGCCGATCCTGGAAAAAGCCTGGAAACGAACCTGTCATACCGGCTACGCCCGGGTTACCAAACGCGTTCTGAAAAAATTCTATAACGAGGACGAGCTCACCCTTGATGCCCTTAAACGCATGCAAAGTAAGCTTCTTGATCTCACAAATGAAGAAACTTTCGACGACATCCTGGAAGAGGCCAATATCGCCGCGCGGCTGGTAAATCGATGGTTGGTGAGAAATGAAATCCTGGATGGTTCCTACAAATTAACACCCCGGGCGCGAATCGTCATTTCATTATCCAATTACCATGTCGTTCGGAGTTATCCCGAATTGCAGGAACTCGTCGCGCCGCTGGGGACTACCGTCACTTCACTTGACGAATATCTCGACGCCTGTCGCAAAATATTTGCGATTCACAAAGATTTCGGCGCCGTCGCCTTCAAGGATTTATCGGCCTATGAACGCACCCTCCGTTTCGACAATCCGACACGGGCGGAAGCGGAAAAAGTCTTCAATTGGTTTATGGAAGACCCCCGCCGTAGCGCCGCTTTCCCCGACGAAATAAAACCCTTAGGCGATTACCTGTTCCATGAATTTATGCGCATGGCCCGGGACCTGGACCTGCCGGTACAGATCCATACCGGCCAACTGGCTCACATGCGGAATGACATCGTCAAAGCGAACGCGATCGGCCTGACGAAAGTGATCGAGCTTCATCGCGATGTCCGGTTTGACCTGTTTCATGCCAATTGGCCTTACAGCGGTGAATTGCTCTATCTCGCGAAAAACTATCCCAATGTTACCATCGATTTCTGTTGGACCAATATTATCGATCCGATCTATTGCCGGAATATGTTTAAACAGGCCCTGTCCTGTGTGCCCCACGGCAAAATACACGGCTACGGCTCCGATTACCTGGGTTCCGTGGATCGGGCCTGGGCCCACGCTCAAATCGCCCGCGACAACATCGCCGGCGCCCTGGCGGAAATGGTCGAACTGGAATACCTAAGTTTAAACGAAGCCAGGGAAGTCGCGTACGCGTGGCTCTTCGCCAACGCGAATGAATTTTTTCGATTAGGCTTGTGAGATACAATGGCATTTGAATTCGACGGAGAAAAGTACTCCAGGGCCTCATCCCATCAAAAAGAATGGGGATTAAAATTAATCACTGAATTTGATTTCACCGGTAATGAACGAGTTCTGGACCTAGGGTGTGGCGATGGATTCCTGACAGCGCAAATTGCTGATCTGGTTCCCGATGGCTATGTCATAGGAATCGACGCTTCTTACGGAATGATAAAATCAGCCCTGAAACATCGCCGGGGAAATTTAGAATTTAAACAAATGGATATTAATAACCTGGCTTTTGAAAATGAATTTGACCTGATATTTTCAAATGCGGCTTTACACTGGATTAAAAATCATGATGCCTTATTAAGTAATGTTTTGAATCATCTGAAAACCGACGGAATTATTCGCTTTAATTTTGCCGCGGAAGGTAATTGTTCCAATTTTTACAGGGTAGTAAAACAAGTTATGCAACAACCGGAATTTGCCGTTTATTTTGAGAATTTTGCGTGGCCGTGGTTTTTCCCGAATGTGAATGAATATAAAGATTTTATCGGTGGATTCAACTTTAAGGAATTTAAAGTGTGGAGCGAAAACGCAGACATTTATTTCGCAAACTCAAAAGCAATGATCGGATGGATAGAACAGCCCAGTATTGTACCTTTTTTAAAACATGTTGATAGCCGTGATAAAAAGAAATTCAGGGATACGGTTGTCAAACAAATGATCCAAACAACACAACAGGATGACGGAACCTGTTTTGAGACATTCCGGCGAATTAATGTGTTTGCCAAGAAATAGGAAATCAATAGTCACAAAGTAGCAATAATGATGCGTAGAACATTTTTCAAATTCCCATTATCATTTCGGGAAAAGTAAATTACGTAAGGAGGATTAATAATATGAGGGGCAAGGCAACCCATTACGAAGAGCTTAGAGCATACTGCGAAAACGTTCCCCTGGTAGACTGCCACGATCATTCCATTAATTTGGAGCCGAAATACATAGATCCGATTATGGCTATTAAGAGCGGATATTTCAAAGGCGATCTCCTGAGCGCGTCTTCCGACGAAGATATCCGTTTTCTTGAAGATACCAACCGGTCCCTGGAGGAACGCTGGCCGATCCTGGAAAAAGCCTGGAAACGAACCTGCCATACCGGCTACGCCCAGGTCACCAAACGGGTCCTGAAAAGATTCTATGACGAAGATGACCTGACCCTTGAAGCGCTCAAACGCATGCAGGATAAATTGCTCGATCTTTCCGATGAAAAAACCTTCGAAGGCATCCTGGAAGAGGCCAACATCGCCGTGCGGCTGGAAGACGTCTGGCCGGACGTGGCAAAGGTTATCGACGGCACACTGAAGCTGACCCCGCGCGCCCGACTGGTTATTTCCCTGCCACGCTATCACAAAATTTGTAGTTATGAGAACGTACAAGCTAACGTCGCTCCTCTGGGCAGAACCGTTACCTCTCTTGACGAATATCTCGATGCCTGTCGCGACATCTTCAAAGCCCATAAAAATTTCGGTGCTGTTGCTTTTAAAGATCAGTCGGCTTACGAACGCCCAATTGATTACGGCAACCCGACCCGGGCGGAGGCGGAAGCGATATTCAACTGGTTTATGGAAGACCCGCGCCGCAGCGCTGCTTATCCGGATGGTATCAAACCATTGGACGATTTTCTTTTCCACGAATTCCTGCGCATGGCCCGGGACCTGGACCTCCCCATCCAGGTTCATACCGGACACATGGCCGGTATCCGTAATAATATTGTTAAAACCAATGCCATCGGCCTGACCAAAGTAATTGAACTGCATCGCGATGTCCGGTTTGACCTGTTCCATGCCAATTGGCCTTACAGCGGCGAATTGCTCTACCTTTGTAAAAATTATCCGAATGTCACCATCGACTTCTGCTGGACCAATATTATCGATCCGATCTATTGTCAAAACCTGTTCAAACAGGCGCTTTCCAGTGTGCCGCACGGGAAGATTCACGGCTACGGATCGGATTTTGTCGGTTGTGTGGACCGGGCCTGGGCGCACGCCCGGATCGCGCGGGAAAACATTGCCATCGCCCTTTCGGATATGGTTGAAATTGAATATCTCAGCCTCGATGAGGCGAAAGAAGTTGCTTATGGATGGTTGTTTGGTAACGCTAACGAATTCTACCGTTTGGGATTGTGACCGTGATCTGCATTTATCCACCATCTGCGGATTTTTCAACCTGCGGAATAATGAAAAACGATAAAGTCCCCGGCACTTTGGAAGTGCCGGGGACTTTTATTTATCAGACTGAAAAATGTGAGTTTCATTGCTTTGATTTACCCTAACTTTTCCCGGGAAACTTGTCATCATTGAACTTAATCAAAGGAAAGAGGAAAATGAACAAACACAGTGTTATTACGCATATTAAATCAATAACCCGGTTACTTATTTTTATCGTATTCACTGCAACTTTCTCCCCGGGTCAAACCGGGAATTTAAAATTAAAAAGCGGTTCCCCCATTGATAACCTGCCGCCTTACATCAGACAACTGACATACTTCGGCCAGCGCGCGGACTGGTCACACGACGGGAAACGAATATTGTTCATGGAAAAAACGTTCGGAGACGTTTACGAAGTGGAGGTTGCGACAGGGATAATCCGCCCCATGACTCACCATTACTTTCACGAGGGCTATACGCGGGCCTTATATTTAAGTAACGGTGATATCCTGCTTTCCGGGGCACGTAAATTCAATGCCGAAGATCCCTGGCCCAGCCGGAATGAAAGAAATGCCGAATTATGGGTATTAAAACGGGACCTCTCCGGTCCTCCCACCCCCCTGGGTGAATATTGTATGGAAGGGCCCGCCGTTTCCCGATCGCGGATGCGAATCGCGTGGGCATTGGGCGGCAATCTTTACATGGCGGATATCGTTTACGAAGACGGCGTCCCGAAAATCGCGAACAAAAGGAAAATCCTGGATCAGCAGGACCTGCCATTCAGGGCGCCAATCGAGACCCAGAATTTCAGACCTCCGGAAGAAAAAGAACTGATTTTTGCCGCTTATCGCTACCAGGGAACTGAGGTTATGGGACTGGATATTGAGACCGGCAAGGTAGTCAACTATTCCAACGCACCCAACCAATACGATGAACCGGAGGGAATTTTCCCCGATGGTAAATACACCCTTGTGGAATGCAACCGGCACGCCACGGAAATCCCGAAACGTAAGGCCAATACCGACGGCCCCGGTCTCCGGCTGGGAATCGATATTTATAAATTGGCTCTGGACGGTTCGGGGCAATACGAACGATTGGTATATTTCGCCGATTACCCCGGCTACAAATCATCCAACCCCGTTGTCAGCGATGACGGTCGTTACATGGCCTTTCAATTCGCCAAGCGAGGCGATCCGGCCGGCGTTGGGAGAGGCATTCTTATTTTCGACCTGGGTATGTATGAGAAAATGAAACAAACGGAGGGTAAATAAAACCTACCCGAACAGCCGGCCTATGGCTTAACGTCGAAGGCGATTATATTTGACCGTGACTTGCGCTACTGTTTATTGCGTATCGGTCTTTCCTTTTCCGCCGTTTCTTTCAGGTTCCGGTAAATATCCCGCGCTTCCTCAATCCGTTCGAGCATGGCGGGACCCAGGGAAGTTGCGATTTGTATCCACTCCACATCTTTTGGTTCAAGTTTCCCCTCGGCATAGAGTTTCTGCTTTTCCCGGACCAATTGCTCGATTTCGTCCAGACGTTGGTATTGTTTGTCAATCAACGAATCGATATCATCGATTTTCCAAAATCGCAATCCCGGACGAACTACATAAACGGGTGTGGCTAAGGCCCCTGTCCAATCGGAGCCTACCACCCGCGCGGTTATCCAGAAACCGTCGTCGGCATCGATTTCGAAGTCGAGGGAAAGTTCTTTCTGCCCGGGGGTGGTGGCTTCAACGCTGCGTATGACCTCGCCAAGGCGGATAATTTCCAATTTTTTTGGCGCGGCGCCGATACGCTCGGGCGTTCCCCAGGTACGCGCCCGGATCCGTAGCTTGCGATTTTCCTCCACGGCAATCTCATCTCCCGGGAACGCATCGTCCACACGAAACTCCAGCATCGGGCCATTGGTGACAAAGGTACGACCGTTTTTGAAGGCCTTGAACCAGGCATCGGCGTTAAACGGTTGATCCCCGATATAGGCGTAGACCCGCACATCACCGATCGTGTGCCCCCAGGGGATATCGGAACCGGCCGTGGCTGTAAGTTTGTATCCCAGGTTAAGAAAATCAAAATAATATTCCGTACCTATGTACATCCCCTGCATTACCTCGAAAAAATCGATCTTGCCCTTGGGGACATTGATGCTCATGTCCCGGTAAACACGGAACGCGCCGCTGCCGGCATGGGCATAACCCGCCAATCCGCCCTGGGCGTGAATCGTGTCGAAAACCACGTCGTATAAGAAATATTTGTCAATGTACCGTACCATGCCGGCCGTATTTAAACCAATCACATGTCCCAGGGTCTGGTGGGTCCGGGGGTCTTCCTGTCCGGGCACCAGGACATAATCATCGTCGTAAATACGATACTCTTTCCCGAAACCCCATTTTTCGAAACGCGTCCGGCGCGTGTAGCCCATTTTCAGGACATTGGCCACGTGAACATCTTCGGCCTTCACGTAAGTCATAAGCCGATCCGCGTTTACCCGGCTCAGGACCTTGGAATGCACATGGGTATCGCCTGAGTACCAGCCCCGCTCCGGCATATCGACCCAGCGCCTTATACGGTACGTTTTTGCCACGGTCTGCTCCGATTTGATGGTAAACGTGTCAAAAATCGGGATGCGCTCCACCCCTTTCCGAATGGTAATTTCCCACTCACCCGGCGGCAGGGACATATCAAACGGTCCCGGAACAACCCAGTAATAGCCCAACAATTTTCCGGGCAAAAAGGCGGGACGACGACCGTCGCCGTTATCGGCGAGAGGGATATAGCGGGTGGCAACGCTTTTGATGTATTCCAACTGTTCCCCAAGGTCCACACCGTTACTCGGCTTACGATCCTGACCGTCGGTTTTCCATACCAATCGCACCATCACCGGCGTCGGTTGACCCGTCTCGGCGGACAAAATCGAGACCTTAAGACGCCCGAATTTGGGAGTAAGCACAACCACCGGAAGCGAAGATGTCCCACCTCCACGAACGTTGAAATCAACCTGGAGCGTGGTTCTCGTGGGCGAAAGACGGGTTAAAGTAACCAACGCCCAGGTTACCCCATTTGGTTCGACATCAACGGAAAAACTGGGGAACCAGGGACTGTCCACCAGGTCATAATCAATGGTTTCACAGCGTTTCGCGCTATCCCCCGTTTCAACCCGGAACAGCAGGGCGCCTTTGTCGCCGGGAAAGGAAAAAGGCCCCTCGGGCGACATAGTCGGCTGATCGCCGGTCAAGTCCACGTGAATAACCGAAACGGATTTTTCGATCAAAGTCAGGAGTTGCTTTTCGATATCGACACGATTGGTGAGCGCTTCCTCTTTTTCCTCCGCTGTTTCCGCTTTTTCAACTAATAATATCGCTTCACGGAGTTGACTGTTGAGCGTATCCAGGGTGGAAATAATCCTGTTATCGAAAAGATAAGGATGCTTTCGAATCAACCCGTCGGTTAATTCAGGCAGACCAGGCACTGTTGTCTGTTCCTCCGGCGCCCGTCCACAGGCGAACAGACCCATCATTAATGATAGCAACAGCAGTTTACGGATTTCTCGATATAGAGATTTCATTTTTCCCCCAATAATTAATTCGTTCCAGGAAATTCAGGAATAGTTTCGCTTAACGTGTTAGGAACCATATTTAACGTCAACCTTCATTAGTCAGGTCGTTCATTGGCAATGAACATTTTGTTATCGGACTATTTCACAAGAATCATTTTTCTTATCGAGGTAAATTCCCCGGCGGTCAGCCGGTAAAAATACACCCCCGAGCTTACCGAATTTCCCTCCCAGACAACGGTATGATAACCGGCATCCATTCTCTCATTCACGAGATTCGTCACCAACCTTCCCCGAATATCATAAATTGAAATGTTTACCTGAACCGGCCGGGGCAATTCATAACCGATCCGGGTGGACAGGTTAAAAGGATTGGGATAATTCGGGAAAAGCGTAAAATCGGTGGGATTCATTGTGACCGGTTCGGTTTCGAGTTGTACCCAATCTCCCACAGTCGGCCACTGGTCTTCGGTCCAGTTCAGCGATCTGATATGGAGGGTTGGCCGACCATTATTCTGGGCATCATAGGCGTGGTACACAATCCAGTCGCCGGTGCTATCCAGCAACACGGAGTTATGCCCCGGCCCCCGCCACCGATTGGTGCTGCTGAGTAAAAGCGTTCCGCCCCCATTAAGCATTTCATTACCCGACCGATCCACGTATGGTCCCGTTACTTCGGACGACCGGCCGACGATAACTTTATATGTGCTTTCACTTCCGTTGCAACAATAATCGATGGACGCGAATAAATAGTAATATCCATATTTGCGAATAATAAAGGGAGCCTCAATGGCATTATTTGAAGGTCGCCGCGCCAGCGAATACAATCTCGTATTCGCCGAATCGGGTTTCATCGTCTCCGGATCCAGTTGTCTCATCTTGATCCCGCTCCAGAACGATCCGAACGCCAACCAGACCCTACCGCTGTCGTCCTCCACAAGATTGGGGTCAATCGCATTCCAGTTATTCCAATAATTGGAACAAATCACTTCTCCCTGGTCCACCCAGGCATAATCCGGATCGTCAGGATTGAGCGTAGTGTTGGTAGCCAGGCCTATGCACGAACGATTGCTGCCGAAAGTCGAGACGGAATAGTACAAATAAAACGTGCTGTCACGATAGGAAATATCCGGGGCCCATAGACTGTTAACCCCCGGGACCGCCTGTTTCGCCCAGGCGGGAATTGCGTTAAACACGGATCCACCCCATTGCCAGTCGTATAGATTTCCAGAACGTCTCATAGGGATTCCGTATCCGTATCCCGTCGAAAAAATATAATAATCGCCATCCACTTTAATGATGCTGGGATCATGCACATAGATGACGTTGCCAACCTGGGCATCGGCGACAGTAGCCAGAAAGATGAGTAATATCCCCTGGAAACAATATTTTATATAAACACGGTATCGATTCAATTGCAACAATTTTCAAATTAATATGCAGATGAAAATTAGTCCGTTCCTTGATAACAATCCTACAGAAATCAGAGGGGGGAAACAAACGTGATCCCGTCGTCCCTATAATTGTAC
>JALUTR010000191.1 GCA_027021785.1 Fidelibacterota bacterium
AAGCAATATCCAGTGCCCCGTGGTGGGTCGGCCCGTCTTCGCCGGCGATACCGGACCGATCCATGCAGAAAATCACCGGCAGGTGTTGAATCGCCACATCATGGACGATGTTGTCAAAGGCGCGTTGTAAAAAGGTTGAATAGACGGCGACAACCGGACGAATTCCTTCCACGGCCAAGCCGGCGGCAAAGGTAACCCCGTGTCCCTCGGCAATTCCCACGTCATAAAAACGGGCCGGAAATTCTTTAGCAAAAGGCGCCAAACCGGTTCCTTCCCGCATGGCGGCGGTAATGCAAACAATATCTTTACGGTTGCGGGCTATTTCGCACACCAATGTCCCAAAGACCGATTGAAACGAAGAAACCGGCGGCTTCGCAACTTCATATTTATTGGCGGTTTTGACTTCCGGTTTAATGCCGTGATACGAAATAGGATCATCTTCGGCAACCTTCATCCCCTTCCCCTTTTTGGTAACGATATGCAACAGAACAGGGGTTTTAATTTCCTTTATGTTCTCAAACGTGCGAATCAATTCTTCCAAATCGTGCCCGTCAATCGGTCCGAAATAGCGGAAACCCAATTCGTCGAAAATAATCCCCGGAACAACCAGGTTTTTTAATCCTTCCTCCATCTTTTTCAGCAAAACTCTGGTACTGGTTTTTCCAATCGGCAAGGCGCCGGTAAGATCCCAGATTTCATCCCGGATCCGGTTGTACATGGGATTGGTTACCAGACGGGTCAAATGGGTGCGGATGGCACCGACATTGGGACTGATGGACATATCATTATCATTCAAAATTACCAGCAATTGCCGCCGTAAATGTCCGGCATTATTCAACCCTTCAAACGCCAATCCGCCGGTCATGGCTCCGTCGCCGATCACCGCCACTACTTTATAATCTTCCCGCTTGTAATCGCGTGCCACGGCGATTCCCAGGGCGGCGGAAATCGATGTGGAAGCATGTCCCGCACCGAAGACATCATATTCGCTTTCGCTGCGCTTCAAAAAGCCGCTCAGTCCGCCGTACTGACGAATCGTTTTAAGTTGCTCAAAACGACCGGTCAAAATTTTATGGGCATATCCCTGATGACCCACATCCCAAATCACTTTATCGCGCGGTGTGTCGTACACGTAATGCAGGGCCAAAGTAAGCTCGACCACCCCCAAAGTCGGGGCCAGATGGCCCCCGGTTTTGATAATGGTCTTGATTGTATACTCCCGTATCTCATCGGCCAGTTGACGCAATTGCTCAACGGATAACGGTTTTAAATCGGAGGGTGATTTAATCGTGGGTAATAACTCAAGCGGCATGAATACGATCCGGTTGGTCCTGAACCAGGGCACCCGTTCGGGAACCGAACAATATATTATGAAAAAAGGAAACGTTATCCAATTCCGGGTGGAACGCCAAACCGATACGGTTATCCTGTTGGACGGCAACCGGTTCATCCCGGTAAACAGCCACCACCAGCGCTCTCTCGCCAACGGCGGTAATTTTAGGCGCCCGGATAAAGGTTGCCGGGACGCGCGCCTGATGCCGATTTACGGATACTTTCAAGGCATCCGTAAAGGAATGGACCTGGCGCCCATAGGCGTTTCGTTCGACGGTGATATCCAGCAGTCCCAGTGGTTTTACCCGCGCGTCCGGCACTTCCGTCGCCATCAATATCAAACCGGCACAGGTGCCCATTACGGGGTTGGACTTTCCGAATTCGATCAACGGTTCAAAAAAATGGTTCCGGTGAATCAGTTTGGTCATGGTGGTGGATTCACCGCCGGGAATAATAAGTCCCCCCACTTCATCCAGTTGCCGGGGATAGCGGATATTTACCGGCTCAATTCCAAGTGATTCCAGGATCCGACGATGTTTGGCGAAGTCGCCCTGTAGGGATAAAACCCCAACTTTCACTACCAACCACGCTCCTGCAATAGTTGTCCTTCGGGAATTTCCGAAATATCCAGTCCTTTCATGGCCGACCCCAAGCCGGTGGAAATTTCCGCCAACTTATCGGGATCGTTGTAATAGGTTACCGCCGCCACGATCGATTCGGCGCGCGGGGCGGGATCTTCACTCTTGAAAATTCCGGAGCCCACAAAAACCGATTCGGCGCCTAATTGCATCATCAGGGATGCGTCAGCGGGTGTGGCAATGCCGCCGGCCGCGAAATTCGGCACCGGTAGTTTCCCCAGTTTTGCCACCTGCTGAACAACGTGAAACGGGGCGCCAAGTTCCTTGGCGCGCGCCATTAACGTATCCTGACTCATTACCGTTAATTCTTTTATCTGCGCTTGAATCAGGC
>JALUTR010000192.1 GCA_027021785.1 Fidelibacterota bacterium
AAGTTGATCCAAGAGCGAGTAAAGGAATTGGATAAACTCATTTTTATTCTTCCCGGCAGCACCTTCACTAATATTGCTTGGAATTGAAACAGTTGCTCTGCTTAACTGAGAAGTTAATCCGTAAACCTCTGTTTTGGGAAATTTCCCGGTCATCTTGTAAATATCCACTACCAAGTCCATGAACTTCTCCAAACATCAAGATCTTTATGTGATTTCATTCCCAACTTGTCACCCGTCACTAAACATTTCTGATATTTTACCGCTTTTTACGAGACCATCATTTTTGTTTTTTGAGTCGTCTAAACACATTTTCCATCGCGGTTAAATAGGACGGGCATTTTTTGTAAATACTTTTTGCTTGATTTTCATTATAGGTGTGTGCGAGCTCATTTCTGGATTCGATCATTTCAATAAACACCATTTCCTCGTCGATCAGTGAAAGAGCAAACGCTTCCTTGAATACCTGGCGGGGGGAAACCGACCGGACACCATGAATCTCCTCCAAAAAGCTTTTCAGGGTTTTCCATAACAATTCATAAGAAAATTCAAACCGCTGAATAGAGGCATCTCTGACAATGGGCGTTTCCGGTTCTCTTAATGCCGTGTCGAATTGGCGCAACGCTTTCTCAAGGTTTTCCAGATTTCGATAGTATTTCCCGGACTTCACCCCGTTATCTCCTTTGCCCGTTTTAAGGCTGTGGTCCGGAAACCGTCACTGGCCGCTGTTAAATCAACAAAATCAATTTTCAACAGGGTTGGGATTTCATCTATTTCTTCTTTTATCGTATACATCTGTTCGGTGCTCAGGGGCCTGTCGGATAAAATACCGATATCTATGTCCGCTCTCTCGTCACACGTGTCATTGGCGCGTGACCCAAATAAAAACAACCGGTAATCACCATTCATTTTTTCCTTTACTATCTTCGCAACCTGTTCTATTATCCATTCAACCTGAGTCATCGGAGGGTTACAGTGTGACATTAAAATAAATGATTTAAGATTTTATATTTTGGATTTGAGTTGTTTTTTTACGTGACAAGTAACACGTGACGAGTGTTCAATTCTTTTTAAGGGAATTTATCAGCCCCTGAATCATGCGTCTGATTTCCGTAACATTTACGTCCATACCATAATCACGTGGTATATATCCAAGTCGATTGGCTATTTCAACTTGAGATTCCAATTCAGAAGTTGATCCAAGAGCGAGTAAAGGAATTGGATAAACTCATTTTTATTCTTCCCGGCAGCACCTTCACTAATATTGCTTGGAATTGAAACAGTTGCTCTTCTTAACTGAGAAGTTAATCCGTAAACCTCTGTTTTGGGAAATTTCCAGGTCATCTTGTAAATATCCACTACCAAGTCCATGGACTTTTCCAAACATCAAGATCTTTATGTGATTTCATTCCCAACTTGTCACCCGTCACGAAAAAAACACTTTCCCCACACCCACTTTTACTCATCAAACATCCAAAACCTCCCCAACTTCCGGATTCCATTATCTTCAAATCGAAAATCGTCAATCATCAATCGTCAATCCAAAACCCAACATCCCCTACCTCCTATTTCCTCTTCGCCAGTTGTTGGGTCAGGAAAATATAATACAGTGAATTGGCGATGGTATTGAGTAGCCCTACCTGGGAAATCACGTAGGAAACGGTGGTTTGCGGAATAACGTAGGTATCGTTGGGCAAAACCTTGACAAAATCGGACCGGTCGCCGGTTTTGAGAAATTTGTCCATGTTAATAATATAGGTTAGTCTGCCGTCGCTGTCCGGTCCGTCGCGGAACAGCCGGATACGTTTTAGATTGGCCCCGATTTTGGGTCCGCCGGTAATGGAAAGGAGTGTGGCCAGGTCAATTCCCTCATAAACCAGGTGACTACCGGGCTTGTTCACGTGCCCCCACACATTTACCCACATGCGGATCACCCCGTATTCATCGGTGATGTATTTTTCGCCGCTGCGGGGATAGTCCTGCCGGCCGAACATCTGCCGCGGGAATTGTGTTTGGGCTGTAACCACGCCGAATATAAACTGCGTTGCTAAAATAAACGTAATCGCTTTGCGAAATGTGAAATTCATATATTTCCCCTCAAAGTAACTTTCAATATACCCGTCTGATTTGTTCGTGTTCCATGAATTATTTTACTACCGGAATCTTCAATACTATTAATTTTTACCACAAGGCACGAAAGATTTGGATTCAATATTAACAATAGTCAATTAGGAATTCACCCGGATCCTCTAATCCTGATCCCGAATTCCTGACTACCGGTCCTTGATGCCTGG
>JALUTR010000193.1 GCA_027021785.1 Fidelibacterota bacterium
CCAATCAGGTATTGGAAGAAAACATCGATATGTTAATCTTCTTTATCGACGCCCGTGCGCCCCACGGGCATGAACACGATATTCAAACGCTGGTCCGGATAGCAGTGATTAAAAATGTTCCCCTGGCCTTAAACCGGGCTTCGGCCGATTTTCTGATTTCCTCTCCATTTTTAATAAAACCAAAAAGAAAAGAGTCATGATGAATACAACGTCCAAAACAATGTTAATCCTTCTTCTTGGCGTGATATTGTTTTCCGGTTGTTCGAAGAATAAAAACAATGTCGATTATATCACCGTAAAAGGATCGGACACAATGGTGCATCTGGCCAGTAACTGGGCGGAAGCATACATGAAAACCCATCCCCGGGCGGACATCTCCGTTACCGGAGGTGGATCGGGTACCGGAATAGCAGCGTTGCTGAACGGCACGACCGATATTTGCATCGCGTCGCGGAAAATCAAACCGAAAGAGATCCAGTTGGCCAAGGAAAAGGGAATCAAACCGGTGGAGTTTACTACGGCACGTGATGGGATTGCGCTGGTAGTTAATCCGTCCAATCCGATATCCGCCCTGACGATTGAACAAATAGGAAAAATTTACACCGGGGCCTACACTAATTGGTCTCAATTAGGCGCCCCTGATAATCCAATCGTGGTTCTGTCCCGGGAATCCAGTTCCGGAACCTTCGTTTTCTTTCAGAAACGAGTAATGAACAAAAAAGATTATACCCGTAACGCAATGCTCATGCCGTCCACTTCCGCCATTATCCAAACCGTGTCCCAGGATAAATTGGCCATCGGTTATGTTGGCTTGGGCTACGCCGTGGAAGCGGGACCGAAAGTCAAAATGCTCAAGGTAATTGATAAACCCGGTTCTCCGGCTATTGCCCCTTCGGTGGAAACGGTACAGGCAGGTACCTATGCCATTGCCCGGCCGTTGTATTTTTACACCAAAGGTGAACCCACAGGTTCCGTAAAGGCCTTTTTGGATTTCGTACTTTCCGACGAAGGACAAAAGATCGTTCTGGAAACCGGTTACGTGCCGGTACATTGACCTGCTCGCTTTTCTCTAACGTTAACTCACGCGATAGCAAAAGAATTGAATACACTTATTCATTTAAACTCGGCCGGATATTATTGTCTGATGAATGCCAACAAAATGAGACATAATCGTATCGCGTCGGGGTTGATTTGAAAAACTGGAAAGAGAAAATCATTCGGCTGCTGCTCGTTGCTTCGGCCTCGATCAGTATTCTGATTGTCCTGTCCATTTTCCTGTTCCTGGGCAAAGAAGCCCTTCCATTCGCATTTGATCCCGGATTGAGTGCGTTATGGGGGACGCGGTGGATCCCGGTATCTTTTAAGGAAGAACTATTCGGGTTGCTGCCCTTGCTGACCGGTTCTATTCTGGTGACGGTCCTGGCCACCGCCATCATGATACCCTTCGGCGTTTTGGGGGCCGTGTACATTGCGGAGATTGCCCGGGGACCGGAGCGGGATATTCTGAAACCGTTTATTGAAATCCTTACGGCTATTCCTTCCGTTGTTATCGGTTTTTTCGGATTGGTGGTATTAAGTCCGATCATTAAAAATATATTTCATTTGAATACCGGCTTAACGGCTCTCTCGGGCGCCGTTTTGTTGGCTCTTATGGCGATTCCCACGGTAATATCCATTTCCGAGGATGCGATTCGCAGTGTTCCCAAATCCTATAAGGAAGCTTCTCTGGCCTTGGGAGCCAAGCGGTTGCAAACGATTTTCAGCGTGATCGTTCCGGCGGCATTACCGGGCATAATCGCGGCAATAATGCTGGGAATCGGTCGGGTGATCGGAGAAACAATGGTGGTGTTGATGGTTACCGGTAACGCCGCGAAAATTACATTTAATCCCATGAGTTCGGTGCGGACAATGACCGCAACCATCGCCGCGGAAATGGGCGAAGTTGCCTTCGGAAGTCATCATTACCGGGCCTTGTTTTGGGTAGGGATTATCCTGTTGCTCATTACCTTCGGATTGAATGTCATCGCTCAAAAAGTTCTCAAACGATACCGAACGGTTGAATGACGATCAGCGAATATCGCTTACTGCGTCATGAATAACGAATAGGAATATTGATCGATGGAGAATCAAATAAAAGACAGAATCATTCTATGGTTGATCCGGCTGTTCTTTTACTTCATTGTGGCGATTGTAGGTTATATCATCTTTGACATCGTGTACAACGGTTTGTCGACCCTGAGTTGGGAATTCATTACCGGATTCCCGCGCCGCAGCGGGGCGGAGGGGGGGATATTCCCCGCCATTGTCGGTACGGCTTATCTTGTTTTCGGGGCCATAATTGTCGCCCTACCGTTGGGAATGGCCAGCGCCATTTATCTATCGGAATATGCCCGAACGGGTAGATTTACGAGTCTGGTGCGCCTGGCGATTACCACCCTGGCCGGCGTTCCCTCGATCGTCTTCGGATTGTTCGGTCTGGGCTTGTTCGTTATTTTCTTTGGATTCGGCGCTTCGATTCTTTCCGGCAGTTTGACCCTGTCGTTCATGATCCTGCCGACGATAATCGTTTCCAGCGAAGAGTCATTGCGGGCGGTACCGATGTCTTTGCGGGAAGGTAGTCTGGCATTGGGAGCCAGTAAATGGCAAACTATTTACAAGAATGTACTGCCGAATGCGTTACCGGGGATGTTAACCGGAGCTATCCTGGGCATCGGCCGCGCCGCCGGGGAGACAGCACCCATCTTGTTAACGGTAGCCGCTTTCTATTTGCCGCGCCTGCCGGGTTCGATTTTTGATCAGGTAATGGCGTTACCTTATCACTTATATGTGTTGGCCACCCAACATCCGGAAGCGGAAAAGGTATTGCCCATGCAATACGGAACGGCCCTGGTACTGTTGCTATTGGTGATCATATTCAATTTAGGGGCAATCATTCTGCGTAATCATTTCAGGAAAAAGATCCAATGGTAATCAATAATCCCAAGGTTGAGACGGAAGCCTTAAATTTTTATTACGGCGCTACCCAGGCTCTGTTTGATGTATCTATCCGGATCCCGGAGAAAAAAGTCACGGCGCTGATCGGTCCTTCCGGTTGTGGCAAATCCACCTTTTTACGGATGTTTAACCGGTTAAACGACATTATCACCGGAACGCACCATAAGGGCCGGGTACTGGTCGACGGGGAGGAGATTTATAATAATCATGTGAATTTGGTCGAACTCAGGAAAAAAGTCGGTATGGTCTTCCAGAAATCGAACCCGTTTCCCAAATCCGTATTTGAAAATGTGGCTTACGGCCCTAAAATCCATGGCATTAAAGAATCTTCAAAATTAATGGAAATCGTGGAACGCAGCCTGAAGGCAGCCGCGCTTTGGGACGAGGTTAAGGACCGCTTGAGCAGCAACGCCTTAGGGCTATCGGGAGGACAGCAGCAACGATTGTGCATTGCCCGTGCCCTGGCCGTGGAACCGGAAATTTTGCTCATGGATGAACCGGCATCGGCCCTGGATCCCAAATCCACGTCCCGGATTGAGGATCTGATCGGGGAATTACGCAAGAATTACACGATTGTAATTGTGACCCATAATATGCAGCAGGCAGCGCGCGTGTCGGATTATACGGCGTTTTTTTATGAAGGAAATATGATTGAGTTCGACACAACCGAAAAAATGTTTACCAATCCGGGCAATCAACAAACGGAAGACTACATTACCGGACGGTTCGGATAAACCAATGTGAGGAGGGCAGATGTCCCAACATTTACAAAGAGCAATCGACAATTTGAAAAAAATGATTCTGATGGTGGGAACTGTTGTTGAAGAAAGCCTTCGTGACAGTATACATGCCTTTCTTAAACGGGATGAAAAATTGGCGCGTGGCATTATTGCCAAAGACACCGAAATTGATCAGATGGAAGTGGAAGTGGAAGAGGAGTGCTTAAAAATTCTGGCTCTGCATCAACCGGTAGCCATCGATCTGCGGTACATTGTATCGGTGCTGAAGATTAACAACGACCTGGAACGAATCGGCGACCTGGCGGCTAATATTGCCGAACGCGTTTGTTACCTTGGCAACAAACACTATATCTACATTCCGGACACCATTCCGCAAATGGCAAAATCCGTGCAGGAAATGTTGAAATTAAGTCTCGACGCCTTGGTCAAGTCAGACATCGATTTAGCCGAAAAGGCATTTTCAGCCGATGATTATGTGGATAAACTGCACTCGGATATGTTTCCGTTCGTTCAGGAGAAGATTGAGACCGAACCTGAAAAAATACCTGAATGGTTGCAACTGTTAAGTATTTCGCGCTATTTGGAACGGGCCGCCGACCATTGCACAAATATTGCGGAGGATGTTATTTATATGGTGGACGGAAAAATCGTACGACATTCACAAATGATTGAGAATGAGTAGAGTCGCTGTCAGTAATGCGGTAATTACTAATATCACGAAATATACAGGCATGTGTTAAAGCATGATCATAATCATGATAGAGTTTCCGAATTTTAACTATTGAATTTTTATCAGTGGCGTAAGGAAGCCTATACGTCACTTGTGAGCCGGCCGTGGAAGCGCATTTGAAATGCGTTGCGTGAAGAAACAGGCAACTTAATTATGACCGGAATAACCCGTTGACGATAATTTTTAATATCGTCAACTATATACAAACGATTATTTCTAATTTTTCATTAGATTATATAGATTGTCATAGAACCTTTGGACTTGAAAAAATGAAGAATAAGGATGCCATAATTATTTTAACCACGACTGATTCATCAGCGGAAGCGGATAAAATTGCAAAATATCTTATCGAGCAACGGTTAGCGGCGTGTGTAAACATAATCCCGGAAATAAAGTCCCATTACCGGTGGAAAGGGGAAGTTGTTTCCGATGAGGAGTGGTTGCTGGTTATTAAGACTAGCACAAAAGTGGAACTGAAAATTGTTGAAAGTATAAAAAATTTACATAGTTATGATCTTCCTGAAATCGTCATTCTCCCAATTGGCGGTGGCAATAATGAATATTTACAATGGATTCGTGAATCGGTGACTGATTAATGTTCGAGAGTAAGGGTATTAAATTCTTATTGTATTTATTGGTGCTATATGTGATTGGTACCATCGGCTTTTATGTCATAGGCGATGAACAATGGAGTCTTCTCGATAGCATTTACATGACCTTAATAACTCTTTCCACTGTAGGTTTTAATGAAGTTCATCCTTTGGGAGAAGACGGAAGAATCTGGGCTATGATATTGATAATATTTGGTGTTAGCGGGTTCACAATTATGGTGTCTCAGATTGGGCGGGATATTATAAATTTAAAACGTTACCGGAGAAACAAGATGTTAAAACGTATCAGACGTATGAGGGACCACTATATAATTTGCGGGTACGGCCGTATGGGTGCCATCATTGCACAGGAATTGCATGAAAAACGGCGCCCCTTCGTAGTGATTGATAACAACGAAAGTAAAATCGATGAGATTGAAGAAAGGGGATACAAGTATATTCCCGGCGATGCAACTTCGGAGGAAACACTTTTAGCTGCCAGAGCCGAGGATGCTGCGGGGATCGTGATCGTTTTGGATACTGATCAGGATAATTTGTTTGTCACAATGTCGGCAAGGGCAATAAATCCGGATGCTTTTATATTAAGTCGTTTCAGTAAATCGGATACGCACAGCAAATTAAAACGTGCCGGGGCAAATAAAGTAGTAAATCCATATATTGCCGGCGGACATAAAATGGCGGAATTATTGTTAAGTCCGAATATTGAGGATACGGTTTCGATAACCACGCCCAAACGCGATCTTGATTTGGTAATCGATGAAATAAAATTAAGTGAAATCGATCGCTACGACGGGATAATGATTAAGGATTCAAGACTTCGGGAGGAATTTAATCTGGTGATTGTCGGTTTAATCGAAAGTAATGGTAATATTTCCTTAAATCCCGATCCTCACACGGTTTTAAAGAATGATCAGACGATCCTGGTGATTGGCAGTAAAGAGAATATGCAGCAATTCAAAGAAGTTATACCGGGCCAGGGATAATTCCGTATAATATATATTATGTATAATAGCGTTAATATATGAAAACTAACGAATAACGAAGTTTACCAAACGTCCTTCCACGTAGATTTCTTTGATAATCTCCTTCCCTTTCAGATACTTTATTATTTTCGGTTCACTTTTGGCCTTTTCCAGGATGACTTCTTTCGATTCCTGATCGTTGACTTGAATGTTGGCGCGATGTTTCCCGTTTACTTGAATCGCAATCGTAATTTGCTGTTCTTTCGCCAATTCCGGATCGTATCCCGGCCATTCCTGATATGCCAGTAATTGATTATAACCCAGGTGTTCATTCAACTCTTCGGATAAATGTGGCACGAACGGATTCATTAATTTTAAAAACGTATGCAGGACATGACGATTTAATTTCGATAATTTCTGTAAATGATTGGCAAAAATCATCATTTGTGAAATTGCCGTATTAAACCGAAGCCCCTCAATATCTTCGGTAACCTTTTTAATTGTTTGATGCAAAAGTCTTTTTGTCGCTTCTTCCGGTTCACAGTCGCTGATTTTTTCTTCCGCTTTGCTATAAATATCCCAAACTTTATTAACGAATCGGAAACAGCCCTGTAGTCCCTTGGTACGCCAAGGTTTCGCTTTTTCAAGCGGCCCCATAAACATTTCATACAAGCGCATGGAATCAGCGCCATAGATTTCGATCACATCGTCGGGATTGATCACGTTGCCACGGGATTTGCTCATTTTCGAGCCGTCTTCGCCAAGAATCATTCCCTGGTTGAATAATTTTTTAAACGGTTCCCTGGTGGAAACATACCCCAGGTCATACAAAACATGGTGCCAGAAGCGGGCATATAACAAGTGCAATACGGCGTGTTCCTGTCCGCCGATATACAAATCAACCGGCATCCAGTAGTGTTCTTTTTCCGAATCCCAGGCTTTTTCATCGTTGGTGGGATCGGTAAAGCGTAGATAATACCAACAGGAACCGGCCCACTGTGGCATGGTATTGGTCTCACGATAACCCTTTTCCCCGGTCTCGGGGATGGTGACTTCGACCCATTCCCGTACTTTGGCTAACGGTGATTTCCCATCGCCGGAAGGCTGGAAATCTTCAACTTCAGGCAATAATAGCGGCAAATCACGCTCATCCAAAGGGATGGTTTTCCCATTCACATGAATTATCGGAATGGGCTCTCCCCAATACCGTTGCCGGGAAAATAACCAATCTCTCAGTTTATAGCGTACGACCTTCTTCCCTTTTCCTGTTTCCTCCAACCAATCGGTGATGATTTTGATTGCGTCACGGGCTTTTAACCCGTTAATACTAAAGGTATTATCAGGCGTGCTTGAATTTACGATCACACCATCATTAATATCGGTGTAGGCTTCTTTGTCAATCTCACCGCCTTTCACCACTTCGCGGATGGGAAGATTGAATTTTCTGGCAAACTCCCAGTCCCGCTGATCGTGGGCCGGAACCGCCATGATGGCCCCGGTCCCGTAGGTCATCAACACATAATCGGAAATCCAGACGGGAATGCGTTCGTCATTGACGGGGTTTACGGCATAACTGCCCAGGAATACACCGGTTTTTTCTTTGGTAAGTTCTGATCGGTCAAGGTCCGATTTGCGAATCGCCTGTTCGACATACTTTTTAACCGCTTTTTTATGTTCTTCGGTGGTTAATTTTTCCACCAGTGGGTGTTCGGGCGCCAACACCATGTATGTGGCGCCGAATAAGGTATCCGGTCGGGTGGTAAAAACCGTTACGGTTTCATCGATATCAGGCAATTCAAAGTTTACTTCCGCTCCTTCGGAGCGACCAATCCAATTCCTTTGTAATTCTTTAATGTGTTCCGGCCAGTCCAAATCATCCAGGCCACTTAAAAGGGACTCGGCATAGGCCGTGATTTTCAACATCCATTGGCGCATGGGGACACGATATACGGGATGCCCCCCGCGTTCCGATTTTCCATCAATTACTTCTTCGTTGGCAAGAACCGTCCCCAGGGCCGGGCACCAGTTAACCGGAACCTCAGCTTCATAGGCCAGACCTTTTTTATACAGTTGTAAGAATATCCATTGGGTCCATTTATAATACCGGGGATCGGTGGTATTGATTTCACGATCCCAATCGTAAGAAAAGCCAAGCCGCTTAATCTGCCGGCGGAAATTCTCCACGTTTTTGGCGGTTGTGTTTGCCGGGTGGGTTCCTGTTTGGATGGCATGTTGTTCGGCCGGAAGACCAAAAGCGTCCCAACCCATGGGATGCAACACGTTAAACCCGCGCATCCGTTTGTAACGGGCTACGATATCGGTTGCAGTATATCCCAGGGGATGCCCCACATGTAACCCTGCCCCCGACGGGTACGGGAACATGTCGAGAATGTAATATTTTTCCTTGTGAGGGTCCTCAACCGCTTTAAATGTTTTATGCTTTTCCCAATAGGCTTGCCATTTGGCTTCAATCTGTTTGTGGTCGTATTTATCTAGCATCGGTATAAGAGTTCTTCTTCTGGTGTATTTAGGTGTATTGAAAGGATATCTTTGTTATACTTATTGTAAACCAGGATTAAACGGGGAAAAGTTTACAAATAATATAAAGCACACAACCAATACAATTTTCATCGAAGTGGAAATAAAAAAAGCCCCCGGTTGAATCGGGGGCTTTTCAGAAACCGTTTTGCGGTGTGGGTGCTTAACCTAAATAGATTTTTAAGGCTTCACTCCGTGATTTGTGCCTCAGACGCCGAATCGCCTTTTCCTTAATCTGTCGAACCCGTTCGCGCGTAAGACTGAATTTTTCACCAATCTCGTTTAACGTATGGGCGCGATCCCGATTGATTCCGAAGTACATCTCCAATACAGCCGCTTCCCGTTCAGGCAACGTACTCAGCGAAGAAATCACATCCTCACGAAGCGACCAGCGCATCACGTCATTATCCGGCAGTGGTTCATTGGGATTCTCAAGAACATCCAGCAAGGAGTTCTTCTCTCCTTCGGTAAAAGGCATATCGAGCGAACTGTGACGACGTGAATACAGCAAGGCGTCGAACACTTCATCACCGGTGATGTCCATGTGGTGACTTATTTCGTCCACTTTGGGCTGGCGTTCAATTTCAGCCTCCAATTTTTCGGCCACCTTGGTGATTTTGGTCAAGGTTCCGACGCGGTTCAAAGGCAGCCTGATCAGTCGTCCTTGTTCGGCCAAAGCTTGCAAAATCGACTGGCGAATCCACCACACTGCGTAGGATATGAATTTAAATCCACGCGATGGATCGAAGCGCTTCGCGGCCTTTATCAATCCGATATTTCCTTCATTAATCAAATCGGCCAAAGAAAGGCCGTTTCCCTGATATTTTTTCGCCACGGAAACAACAAAGCGCAAATTTGCCTCAACCAGTTCCTTTAATGCGGCTTCATCACCTTTCTGAATTTTTATCGCAAGTTCGACTTCACGCTCCGGTGCCAGGGGATTAAACTTACTTATCTCAGCAAGATACATGCTGATACTGCCATTGGATACACGACTCACTTTTTTTGTTGAGCTAGCCAATTTGTTCTCCTAATACTTTTTTTTCATAGATTAATTATTTGCCCGTAGGGTCAATGCACGATCTTATTTAATGTTCCCATTGATAATAAGTTTGCCGGCTTAGTAGCGGATTCTATTGAATATTCTAATTGATTGCCCGTATTGTAGGTTCATGAATTCATTAATGGTTACACTGTTTATTCGGATCAATAATATTTTAAAGAATGCGTATCAATTTTATTTGCGGTCATTAACAATCCACATCTATGCCTTCCGGTAGGTGCCAACCCACCGTCTGATAAATGTTGACGGATAATCATTTTGGAATAGGCTGAAACACAAATTATCATCAAACTAAAAGGCAACAAATTTAATATAAATAATATGAAAATTTCCACACATATTTTGAATCGCCTGAAAATTCACACAGCCCGGATCCGCGCTATACCCATTCGGAATATTGGTCACGAAATTTACATATTCCGGGAAATGGGTGATGAAGTTTGTTGGAAATACATTCCGTAATCCTATACCTGCCCCCGCAATCTTGCTCTTACGGTTCGATGAGATAATACCGTTTGAATATTTGGAATATGACCCGCCTTGGCAGTAGATTTCGCACCCCAAAATACGGGGCTCTTTAATAGTTACAAATAAATAAGTGCATTCGGGGTGTAGCGCAGCCAGGTTAGCGCGTCCCGATTGGTTCGGGAAGGTCGGGAGTTCCCCCGATAGAATCGGGGCCACCCCGACAGAGATTAATGGCACTTACAAACCGAATCGGGTAA
>JALUTR010000194.1 GCA_027021785.1 Fidelibacterota bacterium
AATGGGGACAAGAGGATATCCCCAGGTACGGTAAGGTCGTTTGAGGAGAGGTTCTCTTCGGCGCAAAACAATGACCCCGGCCACCGCCAGGCCGGTTGACAAACTAAGCGTGAAACCGATGTAATTGAGCAGGGCACCAAAAGTTGCGGTAACAATCATGATAACGGCAACCGAACCTTGTAAAGCGATTGCCATTAAGGGCGTACCCCGTCGGGTTGTGCGGGAGAACAGGGAAAAAAGATAGAAATCCTGTCCGATCGTGTGATAAACCCGGGGGCCGATCATAATCATTGCGCTTACCGAGGAAATCAAGGCCAGCGCGATCAACAAGCTGATCAGATTACCGGCGGGAATTCCGAATAATGATACGGCTACCAGATGTCCCACCTCAACCACGCCGGATAATTCCGATAACGGCACCGCCCGTAAAAAAACGGCGTTAAGGGCAATATACAAAAGGGTTACCAGTACGGTACCGGCAAACAACGCCAAAGGAATGGTTTTTTCCGGCTGCTTTACCTCGCCGATTACATAAGTGGCTCCGTTCCAGCCGCTGTATGCGAAGGACACAAAAACAAGCCCGACGGCGAAAGCCGGGTTGAAAACAGTCGACCACTCAAATGTTTTATCCGACGGAATCACGGTTGCTTCTGGAAGATAAAACCACCCGCCAACGATAAACACGATTAGTAATAGCACTTTTAACAGAGTAAAGAAATTCTGAAAGTAGCTGCCGACCTTGACATCCACCATGTGGATTGAGGAGAGTAAAAGCACCAGGACAACCGCACCGGCAACAGGCGGAAAACCCGGCATTACGGCGGCCGTGTATTTTCCGAAAGCCATCGCGGCGGCGGCAATAGGAGCTGAGAAACCGACGATTAGCGACAACCATCCGGCGATAAAACCAAGCAAAGGATGGTATACACGACCGAGGAAATGATATTCGCCGCCGCTCCTCGGTATGGCAGCGGAAAGCTCTCCGTAAGAAAGAGCGCCGCACAATGCCAGCAAACCGCCCAAAAACCAGAGAAATATGACTGGAAAAGCGGTTCTAAGACCCGCTACCAGAAAACCGGTAGTAGTGAAAATGCCGGTTCCAACCATACTGGCAACCACAATAGCCGTAGCGCTGAATAAACCCAGGACAGCCCTTGGGGGAGCCGGTACTGGTTTTATCGGCAACATCCGTTAGCCGTCCGGCAACTATTCCGGGCTTGGAATGAACCGTAAAAAAAACTGGTACGGAAGCGAAACCTCACCGGGAATAAACGTGTACCCAATCCCGGTTAATTCCGCAATTATCTGTTCCTGAGAAAGCTTCATCGTATCCGGGGGACCAACAGGGAGAGGACCCGGCTTGAAATCAACAATTATAAGTTGACCGCCGGGAAGAAAATAGCGTTTCAGGTTTTCGAAATACAGCTCACGTTGTTGTATGTGGTGGTACGTGTTGCAGATAAAAATAAAATCGACCGGCTCGGGAATATTAGGATCGTCATAAGTACCCAAAACGCTTGTCAGGTTTGTCAATCCTTCATCAACCGCTCGTTCATTAAGGTAATGGACCATATCCGGTTCAACATCGATTCCGTAAACGCGACCGTTAATTGCCGCGCGGGCGAAGCGAACCGGAAAATAGCCAGTGGCGGAACCGATGTCAGCCAGACGGCTGTTTTGCCGAATACCCATAGCGGCGATTACAGTTTCAGGTTTTTGCCATTCGTCACGAGCCGGATCTTCAAAACGGTCGGCCCATGCCTCCGCGTCCCGGAAACGGTGGTTACGATTCTTGTTATGCATATTATTGGTAGTGATTTGGGCGCAAACCGAACGTATTCCCGAGAATGAAAACAGTCCGAATAGAAGCAGACACCAAAAACGGAAACAAGGTTTTTTTAAAAACATAACGGAGCCCCATTTGTTTACTACGGCTGTGGAATTTTAAAACACCAGGGAAATTATACCAGATAAATAAATCAGACCTAGGGCGTGCCTCAGTTCCTGGTGGAGAAGATTCAAGATATGAAAGACAAGGGAAGGGAAAAAATAACCCGCCACGGGTTCATCCGCCAGCGGATAAAGGATCATTTAATTAAACTCTAACCTGACCATGATCTAAAGAATATTTACACGGATAACAGGACACAAATTTGGAAGCTGACAACCAGCATCAATAGATATCTCAGTTTTTCCGGCATTTCCACCAACGATCCCGGAGTCTGCCCACAGGCGGATTGGTTTCCCGGTATACGTCAGACTGCCGGCCGAC
>JALUTR010000195.1 GCA_027021785.1 Fidelibacterota bacterium
CACTTTTTCCCGGTTACGGTCACGAGTCGGCAACGGACGTAACCGGGTCTGGCGGGCCATTCAATCGTTTCGGACAGGCGGTCCCGGTAATCGGCAAGGTTCCGGCTTAGGATCACCGTTTCGCCGTCATCGCCGATCAGGCCCCTGTAGACTGTCAAACAAGCCAACCGGCCGTATGTCCCGGAGGACAGGCAATCAATGTATATCTTAATATTGTTTGAATAAGCCGTATCGCCTAAAGTGTAATATTTATCATCGGAAAGGATTTTCACGCGGATCGCGGGACCATCGGAAATGATGCAACGCCCTTCTTTTAACTGACGAATGATTGCCGGGATCGATCTTGAAGCGGTCCTCATGACGCCGGTGCGGGTGTAACCGAGTATTTGTTTACGGTGAATATGCGTGGACCACATCGGCAATTTGATTTGATGGAAGAAATTAAAATTCCCATGGGCGTCGTTCCCGGCGTAGATAAACGTTTTTACGCCCTTCAATAAGAGACCAATCCAGATATCCAATCCATGTTGTGCATTTTGGTCGAACCGGCCGTTGACAATCTGGAAACCGCACAGATCTTTATGCAGAGTGTCGTGGTGGTCCCAAATACCACGGTTCAGAAGGAATCGTTCCAGTTTGCTGAAGGGGTGAAAGGGATGGGCGGCAATCACGGCGGAGCCGTTGGTTTGTTGGCGCAGAATATCCGGGATGGACAACTCGCTCCCGGTTCGGAGAAAGCGTTCGGCGCCGTCGCCCGAGCCGGGGAAAAAGGCGGGATGGTTTAAAACCAGCAGATGCACATTCCGGCCGGTGCCGTTCCGACAGGTGACCTCTTCCCCCGGGATCAACAGGGTGGCGTCCTTCGTGTTCGTATCGTTAATGACTTCCCGCGAGTGACGCCATTTTTTCAGTTCCGGATCGTTCTGTGACCAGGAGCCCGGGAGATCGTCCAGATCGTAGGAATGATCGGTGATCGCGAGAAAGTCCAGCCCCAGCGCGTCGGCGGTTTGTTGTGTCACTCCCGGCGGAGCGCCGAACTCAACGTAGTCTTCGGTAAAACCCGAATGATAATGCAGGTCGCCCCACCAGTAGTCCTCGTTCCCCGGTAACGGATCCGGATCCACAATCGTTTTCAGCAAATATTGTCGCGTGGTTTTTACATTATGGGTAATGATGGTGCGTCCTTGTCCGCCGATATTGACCTCAATAATGGGCCGGATTTGAATCGCGCCCCGGAACCGTCGCACGTCGACAAAAATATTGTCGGCGAACCAGGGCTGCCGGAGTTCGAGTTGATAATCCTTCCGCACTTCGATGGCTTGCCCTTTCCCGTTCACGACACGAATCAGCGCCGATTTCAGTCTGACCGGGAAGCGGTCAGCGTCTTTAATAATGATGGAAACCGGGAGGAGATGACCGGGGCCGATACGATGGGGGGCGTCGGCGATTATTTCCGGTTCTTTCCGGAAATAACGGGAAAAGGGGAAAAATGGAAAGCGATAATGCATTTCCAGGTAACCGATAACGAACAGACCCGCCAGGGGAAGAAGGGTGTCAATCATACGAAGTGAACAATCTTTTCCAGGAAATGTTGATCCGCGGAATCAAAGGCTCCCCGGAGGCCGGAGTCGACGTCAAGCACGGCGACGAGTCGATCCGCTTTTATTACCGGTACCGCGATTTCCGATACGGTGGCGTCATCGCAGGCGATGTAACCCGGGAATTGTGAAACATCAGGTACAATAAGGGTTTTTCGTTGTAGTGCGCATTGGCCACACACACCGCGGCCGATGCGGATGGTTCCGCAAGCGAGAATCGCTCCCTGGTAAGGACCTATCACTAATGTGTCTTCGCCGGTTACGCGGTAAAATCCGACAAAAATCCATTCCGGGAAATGCATCTTGAGAATTGCCGCAACGGTTGCCATTTTACCCACGCCGTCCAATTGGTATCCGTCGGCCCCCGACAGGTGCTCGATTATCGACAGCGCTTTCTTATATTGTTCCGTTTTATTCACACTATTCATACGAGGTATTTTAAACCCAAAATGTTCATTAGAAAATGAACATTTTATCAAAGGTCGGCAATAAATCATTTCGTAAAATGGTCTCGTAAAAGGCGCTCATGTCCCGTAACCGTTGGGTAAGACTCATCGGGAATTTTAATCGGGATTAATTGGGTTCTCTCATATTCTCTACATTACCGATATCCACACGTGACAGGGAGGAGGATTGTGTCCCATAATGTTTCGCTCTGGCTGGTATTT
>JALUTR010000196.1 GCA_027021785.1 Fidelibacterota bacterium
TGCCACACAAAGCACCTCCAGGATCAATTGTTTCATAAGGATTTACCGCTATTGGCAAAAGCGCTCGATGTCTCCTTGTTGGCGGTGATCCTTAAAGGACGGAATAATTATATTTGTTTAACACGCCTGAACTGGGTTATCGCCGACGCCGGGAGTATTCTTAATGACGGTGAAGTGGAAAGCCTGATCCCGATTTTGATCTGGGTTCATCAGACCCAGACGGGAGATATGGCGGAGTGTGCCGGCTTCTGGAGCAATCGCCCCACCAGGGTCGTCAGTTTAATCCAAAGTGAAGCGGGCTTTTGCACAACCAAACTCTGCAATAAATACCACGGTTGCTTTTTCGGGAAGGTTCGCCGGGCGGTGTATGATGCCGATTTTATTATTGTTAATCATGCTCTCCTGTTATCCGAAATAGGAGCCCCGGGGATATTACCACCCTATAATACAATCATCATCGACGAGGCTCATAATCTAATCGGAACAGCCTACCGGCAATTAACCATCCATTTGGACCAAACATCGGTCATGGTGCGATTGCAAACCCTCGACCCGAATTATCAGGGCAATGTTCGTTGGAACAATATTCTGAAGCTACTTTCGGGACTCTATCCTGAATTTGAGAAATTGCGGAAAATGCTCGAACGAAACGTGAACGATGGGAAACAAGCGGCCAAAGCCCTCTTCGAAATGTTAAACCTCAATTTCGCAAACCGGTACAACATTAACGATTTTTATCCGCGGAAGTACATAATTGAAAACCTCGCGGAAGAATTTAACGAAGTCTATGGTGAATTGGTCGCGCTGGAGAAGGCGCTTCGGGATATCGAGCAGACGATAACGCAATTAGCAAGGGAATTGTTATCGAAAGATGAGAGTAAACAGGATTATCCCGAATTGCACCAGGTTTTCGAACAACAAAAGGAAATATTGATTGAATTGACAACCCATTTGTCCACCCTGACCTCACAACAAAATGCCGATTGGGTTTATTGGCAGGAAGGACAGTTTGTACGTCACGGTTATACCACCGGTAAGTTGAATATTTCGCTTCATTGCGCCCCGGTGGATGTGGCGAAAATATTGGCCGATAAATTTTTCGAATCGGTGGAACACTGTGTGCTGACGTCGGCGACTCTCCAGGTCGATGACAGCTTCGATTATTTTTTGAACCGTTCCGGACTTAATCAGTTGGATCCCCAGCAAGTGATTACCCGGACATACCCCAGTCCTTTTTATTATGACGATCAGGTGACGTATTTACAGTATGGCGGATCTATCAGCATTACCAATAATCCGTCGGCCCTGGCAGAGGCGATTTACAATAGCCATAAAAAGTATAATAAAAGGACGATGGCACTGTTCACTTCATACAATACTTTAAATGGCGTCTACCGGGCGTTACGCGCCAAAACCGAGGGGCGCGACCTTCCGATATTCGCTCAGGTTCATGGCACATCGCGCTACGCGATGATTCGTGGAATGCATCAGTCTTCCAACGGTATATTGTTGGGTACCAACGCTTTCTGGGAAGGGGTGGATTTGCCAGGTGATTTATTAGAGGTCCTGATCATTACCAAACTTCCCTTCGATGTGCCCTCGGAACCGGTAATCAGGGCCTATTCCGCTAAAATCCGTGAACAGGGTGGCAATTCATTTGATGAGTTCTCCGTGCCGGAATGCGTTATCAAGTTTCGGCAGGGATTCGGTCGTTTAATTCGTACAACCTCCGATGAAGGTGTTTTCATTGTGCTGGATGACCGGGTGGTGACGAAATCTTACGGGCGACATTTCAGCGCCGCAATTCCGGTCCGGATGCAGGTGTTTACCCATCTCGAAGATTTGAAATATTAACCCAGATTATGCATTAACAACGAATCAAATGAATTAAACGAAAAATTATTAAGCGTTAGGACAAATCATTGAACTAAAATTTTCTTACTCGGGATATTGATTTAAATCCTTATTATTTCGATAGTTTCGTTTAATTCGTTGTTCCTATTGCATTATTTGGGATTAACGCCCGACAATCATTCTCTTCGTACGTCAAGCATTCCAGGCCACGTTGCACTACACCTGATGGGTTATCGCATAGTGTGCTTCAACCGAACGCTTCTTATTGTATTGAGACAAACAATCACCCTAAATTACCTCATGGCGATTGTTTCGGTTACACCCGATAGATATTCTTACCTCGATTTTAAATCGTTTTTCGCAAAACCTGTTAAAGTCCGTCTTTCACGACCGGTACAAAAATTAATAAA
>JALUTR010000197.1 GCA_027021785.1 Fidelibacterota bacterium
ATCGGTCGGCCGTTAATCGCGTAATCGAAAAAGCATCCGAATTCGCCCTTCAGAACAAATAAACCGACCGGTCTTGTCAGGTCGATTCCCATCATCGTCAGGGGTTTATAAAGGGTATTAACCGTCACCTCCGCCCGGGAATCGGCGGTGCCGTCCGGGAGCGAATCCGTTGACCAATCGGTTTTCACAAATGTGAAAACCGGCTCACCCTGATATCCTTTAAAAGTGTAAAACCAAACATCCGTTTCATTAAACCGCCCTTTCAGTCTCACTCCCAATTCACTGTTCGTAATTTTCGCTTCCGGGAGTTTCTCCTTCATAAAACGGTAATGAACGGGAAAACCAAAATCATACCATTCCGGTTTTTTCTTCGTCCAGGGATTTTTGCCACGCGGCGAAATTCCCGGTAGGAACCGTGGAACCCACACACTCTCCAGTTCCCAATCCCCCGCGAACCAATTCAGCTTTACCATGAAAATCCCAAGCCGGATATCGTCCAGATCCTGGATTAAAAAATAACGGTCATCACGGGGGTTAATAATATCATTCAGGAACAAGCCCTCGGTTAATCCCCACACCACCTTCTGTTTTCCGATCCGCAGATCGACGGAACGGCCGTAGACGTCCAGATACAATTCACGGTTTAAGGCCGTCAGGGAGGGTTCTCCCAGGACTTCATAAGCAAGTTCTCCACTATAATAAAACCGATAGCGTTGATAATTGTGGGAAAAGTTTACGCGCCAGCGATCTCTTTCGAGGTGGTAACCGGATTCCCTGTCGATTCCCCAGGCCATCCAACTCTGAAGATGTCCCGATAACGTGGATTTCCCCTGCAGGAAACACAGGCACAACAATAATAGGAAACCGAATCGCATCTAATCGGTCCGCATCAGGAACCTTTCGGTAAAGTATTCATCCTTCAAACCGGTATCAAATTTAACCGCTGATATTTCCATGATGGTTTTGTGCCCGGTTTGAACATTTTCCATGGTCATTTTCGGAACCTGCCAATACGATCCCCGTTTTTCATGTTGAGGAATATTAAGAATTTTCAACAATTTCCCCTTTCGATCGTAAAATTCGATTTTCTTAATCAGCCAGTTGTTCTTTTCGACCCAGGCAATCCGTTTACTATAAATACTCTTTTTATTTTTCGGTTTTGCCTCCACCACATAGCAAGGGATACCCGAAAGGGAATCTTCCCCCACCAGGGAATAGGTGTCATTATCGAGGTTCCGGTTGCCCAAATCTTCATACGTAAAATCGGTACCCATGAAACTCCCCGACCGGGCTCGTCCCGCGATCCGCTTAACGCGCCCCAAAGCGGGAAGATATAACCATTGTTCGTTTTTGCCGTTACGATAATTCCAGTTAAGAAAACCGATCCCCCGGACATCCGGCGGTTTCAGAAAACGGATCAACGATTTGCTTTTGAACTTTCCTCCGGAATAAAACTTTTGATAGCGTACGATTTCCCGCACCCGTGTTTTCTCTTTCCCGCGCTTAACGGAAATAATTGTCAATTTAATCGTCGACATCTTTGATTTCGGCGCCGGGTGCGCGTTGACCTTTTCCATAATATCCCTGCCGGTAATTTCTCCGAACAACAAGGAAACGGAAAGACTTATTATGACTGCTATTCTTAACATTGTTTTTATTTATCCGATTTTTTCCATGTAAAAATCAACAACCCAAGGGGTGTCAGGATTAAAGACAGGGCAAAGGCTGTCAGAAACCGTTGGCCGTGTCTCAATTCCGCATAGCCGGCGATTTGCAGGCAAACAAACCCGTAAACAGCAATAACTATGCTGAGGTTTCCGGTAATAAAATCCCGTATGTTAATCCAGGTAAACATACGCATGCCCACGACGGAACCGGCTTGTTCAAGGCCCCATTGAATACCATACCAGGACCAGATAACCAGTACAATGAAAATACCGGTTAAAAAGATTCTGTACAGCGTTTTATCCGTCAACACGAACTCCATTAGCTGCCTGTCCGGCAGCGGATCCCCTTTGATCTCATAAGGTCACACACAGTTGCGTCCGATAATATTATTCATAACCCGCATCGGCAATCATTTATCTAAGAATCGCGGTTTCATCATTGACACCAAAGCGGGGAGAATCGCCAGGGCGCCGAAAAGACAAATGGAGATCGACAACACAATCAGCACGCCGAAAAAGTTAACCGGCAGGAAGACCGACAGCAACAGCACCGAAAAGCCGATGATCACGGAAAGCGCATTGAAGACGATC
>JALUTR010000198.1 GCA_027021785.1 Fidelibacterota bacterium
TCTGTGAAAATAGTTTGTGTTGTTTTTAAATACCCTGTGTATTTGTGGCTTTCGGTATTACAGATTCGGGTCAGCCACCTATACGGCAACTTCTTAATTCGTTCTTATTTGTCGGGTGGTAGCTTGTCAGTTCATCATTGATCCCGCAGAATGCGGTGCAGGGCAAATTTTTATAGAAAAATCAGTTTTAATAGGACTTGGTGCTCCTGATATCAAATTATTATATTAGCTTTACCCAATCCCGAAAGATATAAGGAAAATAAGTGCTATGAGTAAATGTCAATGTAACCCGGATGTCTTTCAAATCAAAACCAAAGCCGAAGATTTTTTCCATTCATTGCCGAAAGGTCATGTAATCTATACATTAATGACGGAACATTTCAAGATCAGGGAATTCATCGACGAATTAGAACAGATAATAACCAAGTTAATGCCCCTGGAATCAATTAATGACCATCGGGATTTATTAACCCGATTGGAATTTTTAGCGCGCCACATTTCCAGTACGCGCCGACACTATATTCGTGAAGAAATTACCCTGATCCAGCGTCTTGAAATTCTTGGAATACGTAATCCGGCTATTGAAATCCGTCAGCAGCATGACGCTATGAGTGTTGAAAAACAGAGGATGTCGAATCTGATTCATCAGTTCTACGTAACCCCATTTACCGATTTTAAGGATTCCCTGAGGGATGTTTCGTTGCAATTAATTGCCGATTTGCGAAACCATATCGATACCGAAGATACCGTTTTATACCCGCAATTAATCGAAAATATCAGGAGTGATCAGGAATGGGCTGAAATTAAAGCCGAATGCGACCGGATCGGTTATAATTGTTTTACTCCGTTTAAAAACTGATCCGATCCGGATTGTTTTTACATAAGGGCATGAAGGAAAGCGGGGGGATATTTCCCACCGGGTGATTGAATATATTCGGTTGAATATTTTGTTTGCGTAAGGTCCGAATCTTACCTTTGGTTTTTAACACGGGAACACCCGTTAATTGTACCGGGCTTCCGGTTGGAAAAACAAACAATTATCTTGTTCGCAAACAGAAAATAGGGAGGATCATTTTCGTAAAAGATTCAGCGACTTACGGCACAAATCGGGTTTTGTCTTCCGGTTCGTTGCCTGTGGGTATGCCTAATACTATGAATTTTTACGGTCTTCTTTTTACCCAATATCATTAAAGGGAGTTTTACGTAACTTTCGGACCTGACAAGAGAACACATGCAAATTGATTATGTAGCAATATTTTTAATCGGCTTCCTCGGTAGTTTCAGTCATTGTTACGGAATGTGCGGGGGGTTTGTTTTTGCCTATTCCGTGAAAATGAATAAAACGGGTCACTCGTCCTTACCAATCCGTCCCCGGGCATTCTTACCGCATTTAATGTATAACGGGGGTCGTATCGTAACCTACAGTATCCTGGGAGGGATATTCGGTTTATTGGGCGGTTCCCTTCGTTACGTAATCCTGAACTTTCAAAGCGTATTGTTAATCATGGCCGGGTTGTTCATGGTGTTTTTCGGATTGGATTTCGGCGGCTGGTTGAAGATCGTCACAATTAGCGCGATACCGGGATACGAACGTTTACGGAAATTGATCGGTATGTTATTAACAAAGATATCGAACACAAGAATTTTTCTTTATGGGTTGGTTTTGGGGTTCATTCCCTGTGGACTGGTATACGTTGCGCTTGCCGGGGCGGCGTCGACCGGATCGGCAGGCGGCGGAATAATTACGATGTTTGTTTTCGGCCTGGGAACCGTTCCCGCATTGTTAATCCTGGGAATAAGTTCCAATCTGATTACCGCCGGGTTCCGAAAGCGCATATTGAAAATGACCGCCGTTTTTATTATTCTGTTCGGATTAATCACTATCTGGAAAGGCGGTGTGAAATTGTCCGGTCACGAAATAGACCACGATAATCATAATATGGAATCGCGATCGTTTATCGAAAATTCCGACATGATTGAAAATGGTTGAGTTGTCCCGCTTTTGGAGATGAGTGTCCCGGTGTCAGCGACAAAAGAGAAGAAGGTTTGTTACCATTGCGGGCTTGACTGCAACAGTACGAAAATCTCCGTTGGGGAAAAAATATTCTGTTGCAACGGCTGTAAAATGGTGTTTGAATTGCTGGCGGCTAACGATCTCGGCCAATACTACGATCTGAATAAAACTCCCGGGACGACTCCCCCGCCGGAGGGGACGACAGAGAAATTCGGTTACCTTGATGATGCGTCGTTTCAACAGCAATTGCTTCACCTGAGCGACGGTAAAAGGGCCACTGTCGTTTTGTATATTCCCAATCTCCATTGCAGCGCCTGTATCTGGCTCCTGGAGAGTCTGTATAAAATGGAACCGGGCATCCTGCGTTCCCGGGTTAACTTTCTCCGAAAAACGGTTTCGATCACCTTTGATCAGGAACAGTTGTCTCTACGTAAAGTGGTCGAACGACTGGCTTCCATCGGGTATGAACCACGGATAAGCCCGGAAGACATTCAACCGGAAAAAGACCGGAAAAGCCGCCGGGGTCTTTATCTAAAAATCGGCATCGCCGGATTTGGATTTGCCAATATTATGTTGTTTAGTCTGCCGGAATATTTCGCGGGTCCCGGAAAAATACCACCGGAATTCACCAGGTTTTTTGGTATTCTGAATATCCTGCTGGCGTTGCCGGTCTTTTTCTACAGCAGTTGGGATTATTTCAGATCGGCCTGGTACAGTTTAAAAAGCCGATCGGTAAATATGGATGTACCGATCGCGATGGGAATTATTACCCTGTTTTCCAGGAGTATTTTTGAAATCGTTACCCGTCACGGTCCCGGATGGCTGGACTCTTTCAGCGGTTTGGTGTTTTTATTGCTCCTGGGAAAACTTTTCCAGGAGAAGACCTATCAGACATTGTCTTTTGAGCGGGACTACAAATCATATTTCCCCGTTTCGGTAATAAGAGTTTCCGGGGAAAAAGAGAAGAGTGTTCCGCTTTCGCGATTGCGGATCGGCGACCGCATTCTTATCCGGAATAACGAAATTGTTCCGGCCGATTCGGTTTTGATACGCGGCAAAGGACGGATTGATTACAGCTTTGTTACCGGAGAATCGGAGACGGTTACCAAAGTCAGCGGCGATTTGATTTTTGCCGGGGGGAGACAGGAAGGCAGTGCGATCGAGCTGGAAGTGGTAAGGGATGTATCCCAGAGTTATCTGACCCAGTTGTGGAACAGCGACGCTTTTAAGAAACAGGGCGGAGCCGGGATAACCTCCCTTGCCAATCAAATAAGCAAGTATTTTACGGCGATTGTGATTATCATAGCCTCGTTGGCGGGACTGTACTGGTTGTTTGTGAACCCCGAGCATGCCCTGAACGCTTTTACCGCCGTGCTGATTATTGCCTGTCCCTGTGCCCTGGCCCTGGCAACGCCCTTTACCCTGGGCAACGTTCTGAGAATCTTCGGCCGGAATCGATTGTTCATGAAAAACTCCACCGCCGTCGAGCAGTTATCCCGCGTTGACACAATCCTGCTCGATAAAACGGGAACCCTGACGGACACGAAAAAAATAAACGTTACGTTTATTCCGGCCCCGGATAAACAGCCCTTGTCCCGGGATGAATTGTGTTTGATCAAGACCGTTGTCAGGCATTCCACCCATCCCCATAGCCGTAGAATATACGCGAGTATCGAACCGGCTGTTTATGATGGAATATTAAAGCGGTTCGAGGAATTCCCCGGGAAAGGAATTGAAGCCGAGGTTTCCGGGCATACACTCAGGATAGGCTCGGCGGGGTTTGTCAAAGGAGAAGGGAATGAACCCATCGATCCGGGTTCGGCCGTTTATATCGCCATTGATGGGGAGCTTAAAGGTCATTTCCGGTTAAATATTCAATATCGCAAAGGATATACACGATTGTTAAAACGGTTGGGAGAACGTTATAAACTGCTGTTGGTTTCGGGGGATAACGATCGCGGGAAAAAGATTCTGGAACCGTTTTTTGCCGGTGAAGGGGCCATGTTCTTCAACCAGACTCCTTTTGACAAACTCAAATTGGTGGAGTCATTACAAAGGAGTGGCCGCCGGGTAATGATGGTGGGGGACGGTCTGAACGATGCCGGCGCGTTGAAGCAGAGCGATATTGGAATTACAATTTCCGAGGATGTGAATTCATTTTTCCCGGCCTGCGATGGTATCCTGGACGCCGGGAGTTTTTCGCTTCTCCCCCGGTTCCTCCAATGTTCTTCCTACGGTATGCGCATCATTCGGGTCAGTTTTGTTATTTCATTTCTTTATAATGCCATCGGCCTCGGTTTTGCCGTGCAGGGAATTCTGTCCCCGTTGATTTCAGCAATATTGATGCCCCTCAGCTCCATCTCCGTGGTCGTGTTCACAACCGTTTCAACGAATCTTATTGCCGGGAAATTGGGTTTGAAAGGGTATTACGGATTTAAGACAAATAATTCTTAATTCTGTTTTTAAAAAAATACAATTAATGTAACTTTTGTCGTTTAATAGACTAATGAACGTTTTACTATTATTAATAATTGCCAGTTTGCTTGTCGCGATAGGATTTTTAATTACTTTCCTATGGGCGGTTAAGTCCGGACAATTTGAAGACACTCATACCCCCGCGTTTCGTATCCTCCTGGATGGAAACGGTAAATCGGTCGACAAGAATAAGGAATAAGAACAGGGGAATAATAATGGCCGTTGAGACATTCCGATATGACAACAAAATAGTCAAATATTTCGCCTATGCGACCATCGGGTGGGGCGTGGTTGCTTTTCTGATTGGTTTAACCATTGCTTTGCAGTTGGTCAGTCCGTTTTTCAATTTTAACGCATCTTTTTTAACCTTCAGCCGGATCCGGCCGTTGCATACGAACGCGGCGATTTTTGCTTTCGTAGGCAATGGTATTTTCATGGGTGTTTATTATTCCATCCAGCGATTATTGAAAACCCGGGTATTCAGTGATTTGCTTGCCAGGATCCATTTCTGGGGTTGGCAATTGATTATCGTTTCGGCGGCCCTGACGCTCCCTCTGGGAATTACCACCGGCAAGGAGTACGCGGAACTGGAATGGCCGATCGACATTGCCATTGCCGTAATCTGGGTAGTATTTGGTATCAATCTGGTAGGAACCATCATGCGACGCCGTGAACGGCACATGTACGTTGCCATCTGGTTCTACATTGCCACGTTTTTTACGATTACTATTCTGCATGTGGTTAATTCCATCGAAATTCCCGTTTCATTACTCAAAAGTTATCCCGTCTTTGCCGGTGTGCAGGATGCCCTGGTTCAATGGTGGTACGGTCACAATGCCGTGGCGTTCTTTCTGACCACACCTTATCTGGGACTGATGTATTATTTCCTGCCCAAGGCGGCCAACCGTCCCGTTTTTTCTTACCGGTTGTCGATCGTGCATTTTTGGGCCCTGATTTTCATCTACATTTGGGCCGGTCCGCATCACCTTTTGTATACCGCTCTGCCCGATTGGGCTCAATCCCTGGGCACCACCTTTTCCATCATGTTAATCGCCCCCTCCTGGGGAGGCATGTTGAATGGTCTGCTTACTTTACGGGGCGCGTGGGACCGGGTAAGGCAGGATCCCATTCTTAAGTTTATGGTTGTCGCCGTTACCGCCTACGGGATGTCCACTTTTGAGGGTCCCATGATGGCGTTGAAGAATGTAAACGCCCTGGCACATTACACGGATTGGGTTATTGGCCACGCACATATCGGCGCCCTGGGTTGGAATGGATTGTTGACTTTCGGGATATTGTATTGGCTCATTCCCCGGCTTTTTGGCACCAAACTCTATTCGGTCAAGCTGGCCAACACGCATTTTTGGCTGGCTACCCTGGGGTTGATATTTTATGCGGTGCCGTTGTATTGGGCGGGAATAACCCAGGGGTTAATGTGGAAGGAATTCGCCGCTGACGGCACTCTCCGGTATCCGAACTTCCTGGAGACCGTAATCCAGATTATTCCCATGTACGGAGTGCGGGCAATCGGCGGCGCCCTGTATTTGACCGGCGCCGTTTTCATGGTTTACAACCTGGTAAAAACCATAAGGGCCGGCAGTTTCATTGAGGAAGAGGAAGCACAGGCCCCGGCGTTGGAAAAAACGGTGCCCGTTTCCCATGCCGGCGAGTATCGGCATCGTTGGATTGAAAGACGCCCGGTGCAATTCTTCATTTTGGTAATTGTTGTGGTATTAATCGGCGGCCTGGTGGAAATTGTACCTATGTATCTGGTTAAATCCAATATTCCCACAATCGCCAGCGTGAAACCCTACACGCCTCTGGAGTTGCAGGGACGGGATATATACGTAAGCGAAGGGTGCTACGTTTGCCATTCGCAAATGGTAAGACCTTTCCGGTCGGAGACCGAACGCTATGGCGAATATTCCAAAGCGGGAGAATTCGTGTACGATCATCCGTTCCAATGGGGATCGAAGCGAACCGGTCCGGATCTCCATCGCGTCGGCGGCAAGTACCCGGACGCCTGGCATTATAATCACCTGAAAGATCCGGGTTCGACTTCTCCCGGTTCCATTATGCCGGCCTATCCGTGGTTGATAACCGACAAGGTGGATTGGTCTCAAACCCCGGGGAAAATCCGCGCGATGCAAAAGTTGGGCGTGCCCTATCCGGAAGGATACGACAAACAGGCCAATGACGATCTCCGTCGCCAGGCGGAGGAAATAGTGCTGGGCCTGCAATCCATGGGAGTGCCGGATGCCGAATGGGATATGAAGATAATTGCCTTAATTGCCTATTTGCAACGTTTGGGAACAGATATTAAAACGCCATAGGGGAGATTATGATTAGAGATATTTTCAATTCAGCGCCGCACTTAGGAATTTACCCGACGATTACGATGGTTCTGTTTATTACGATCTTTATCGGCGTTGTGGTTTGGATGGTGTGCGTGAAAAAACCGTACCTGAAGTATATGAGCGAATTGCCGCTGGAAAATAACCATTCAGCCAAGGGAGATGAATAACCATGGCTAAGAAAGAAAAAGATCTGCTGTTGGACCACGATTACGATGGAATCCGTGAACTGGATAATGATATGCCGTCCTGGTGGTTGTATCTGTTTTATTTCACCATTGCCTTTGCGGTAGTCTACCTGCTCTATTATAACATCTTTAAAGTGGGACCATCTTCCAGTGAAGAATATTTGCTTGAAATGAATCCGAATTGGACGGAAAGAGCCGGTAAACCGGAGAAGTTTTTCACGTATCATTCTCCCTATTATTCTTCCCAGGTCGAATTAACGCCGCGATTGCGAAGAATGTTCAGGGATTACGTTGGGCCGGAGGTTCCCTTTGAACGACTGATCGCCGAGGCGATATTGAAAGGGACCGAGGAGGACCGGGAGAAATTGAAATCATCCTATCCCGAAATATGGGAGAAGGTGAAAGCCGGCGGAGTAACGGCGGCTCCCGAAACAACCGCAGGAACAGAGGAAACCAAGGCGGCTGAAGTAACCCCCCTGACGGATGAAGTAAGCCTGGCTAAAGGGAAAGATATTTTTACAAAAAATTGTGTAGCCTGTCACGGCCCGAATGCGGAAGGTTTAATCGGCCCCAATCTGACGGATCAATATTGGATAAACGGCGGTCGTTTCGGAGATATTGTTAATGTCATCAACGTTGGCGTACCAGCCAAGGGAATGATCCCCTGGGATAAAACACTGACGGCCGAACAAATACGACAAGTTGCCAGCTATATTGTTTCCCTGCAAGGGACAAATCCGCCGAATGCAAAAGCTCCCGAAGGAGATTTGTACCAACCCGAGTAAAACACGTAATCGGAAGCAAGTCCGGTCAAAGGAGCTTCCCCATCTCCGGTTTCTATTGAAGTACAGTACGATCGGCCGGTCCGTTACGGTTGTTCCGATTTAGTGCCGGGTAAATTCCCTGTAAATGAACTCCGCGCCCCATTCCACCACGAAACAAAATCCCGAAGAATTCCGGGATCACATCGCAACCGTGAATGACGAAGGGAAACGTGTTTGGATTTATCCTAAAAAACCCAGGGGAAGATTTTATTCCGGGCGGACGATCATAAGTATTGCATTATTGGCCATATTTTTTAGCGGACCGTTCATCACCATCAACGGCCATCCCTTTTTACTTTTAAATTTCGCGGAACGAAAATTCTATATCCTGGGGGTTGTCTTCTGGCCCCAGGATTTCCACCTTTTCGGGTTGGCGTTCATTACCCTGATTGTATTTATTGTTTTGTTCACGGCTGCGTTCGGACGGGTGTTTTGCGGTTGGGTGTGTCCGCAAACGGTTTTCATGGAGATGGTCTTTCGCAAGATCGAGTACTGGATTGAGGGCGATGCCCGGGAACAGCGGAAATTGAGCCGGGCCCCGTGGACGGTAAAAAAAGTTTTCAAAAAAATAACCAAACATTCTGTCTTCTATGGCATCTCGTTTGTTGTCGGGAACACTTTTTTAGCCTATTTCATCGGGAAGGATGAACTGTTCCGTGTCATTACGGATCCGTTCCGGGAACACCCGGGCGGTCTCCTGGCAATGGTTGTGTTCAGCTTCGTGTTTTACGGTGTATTCGCGTGGTTTCGGGAGCAGGCGTGCATCATGGTTTGCCCCTACGGACGGTTGCAGGGAGTTCTCCTGGATGAAAATTCAATCGTGGTCCACTACGATTTTGTGCGGGGAGAGCCGCGGGGCAAAGGGAAACGGACGCCGGGTTCACGGCTTGGGGACTGTATTGACTGCAATCAATGTGTTGAGGTTTGTCCGACGGGGATTGATATACGCAACGGCACGCAACTTGAGTGTGTAAATTGCACGGCCTGTATGGATGCCTGTGATAATATCATGAAGAAAATCAACAAGCCCAAGGGGCTTATTCGGTACGCGTCCTATAACAGCATCAAACAAGGTAGAAGCAAGTTAATCAATCCGCGCGTAATCGGATATTCCGCTGTGCTGGTTGTTTTGGTAGGCTTATTATCCTTTTTGCTGGCGACAAGAGCGCCGATCGAGACCTCCGTTCTGCGAACGCCGGGGATCATGTACCGGGAATTACCGGACGGCTATTTCCGGAATCTGTACAACCTTAGAGTGGTAAATAAAACATATAACGAACAAGAAATCCGGCTGGAACTTATACAACCGGGAAACGGACGCTTGATCATGGTAGGCGACCTGGAAATACCGGCCGATGATTTGGGCCAGTCGGCCTTTTTTATCGATTTACCTCCCCAAACCGTGACGGGTGTCAAAACACCTATTGTCATTGAAGTTTATTCCAACGATAAGTTACTGGAGCGGGTCAGAACTTCTTTCATTGGCCCGGACAGGAGGGAGAATTGAAACCGGGTTCGTCGTATTTCTGGGGGATTACCGTTTCCATTGTTGTCTTTTTTGTATTGTTAATCGGACTTGTACTCTACACGACAACACTTGATTATGGACTGGTAGCCGATGATTACTACGAGCGGGGACTGGATTACCAACAACAGATCGATCGCCTTGAGCGGACGCAGGCTCTCAAGGGAAGGGTGAAGATAAACTATGAGGTACGCACGGGTATCGCGATCACGTTTCCGGATTCCGTATTTGATCCTGCCGGCATTACCGGGGTCATTGAATTGTATCGCCCCTCCGATTCGTCACTGGATATGTCTTATCCCATCGAGGTTGACCGGCAGGGAATTCAATTGATTGCTGCCGATTCATTGAAAACGGGGCTATGGCGGGTGAAGGTCTCCTGGATGGCGGACGGGATGGATTACTATACGGAACAAAGTATTTTTATAAAAAACCAACAGTAGCAGAGAGATGTTTCATAAGCCTGTGCCGATTTTTTGAAATTTATCGACAGACAAAGCCGGGCAGGGGGGCTGGTGGAACCGGATACATATTGATTGAGGGTTCTATTTCAAAAGTAGCCGATCCCCTCTAAAAAGAGGGGCGCCCCGATCCGAATCGGGGCGGGGTGTGTGCCGGGCAATTGTGTTTCCAACGATGTTTTTGTTTGTTACGGAAATTGCAGAATACGGATTACTGAAATCAAATTATTCCATTTCCTCCACGTTACAGTTTGATCTTCATCTATGGACTCAGTCGATCTATCAGAGTCCGGATTGTAAATGATAGTATGTACCAGAGGGAGCGCTCATTACACACCCCCCTCCGACTTCGTCGGTGCCCTCTCCAGAGGGGATTTTTAGGTCCGGCAATGAAAATGGTG
>JALUTR010000199.1 GCA_027021785.1 Fidelibacterota bacterium
AGCCCATTCACCCACGCGCAGTGGGAGCGCCTCCCCCTCTACGGCGGCCACGCCGATAGGCTGGTCCAGAACAAGTACAAGCCAAACGAGATTTTCGCCATCATCGAACGGGGTGGGATTTACAAAAGTACGGACTATGGAGAGACTTGGGAGGCAGTAGTGACGGATATAGCTCGGTTAGGTTGGGCTGGAATTAGAGAGTTCGACGTTATGGCAAACGGCACTTATTACGCCAGTATTGCAAAAGGAATATGGAAATCTTATGACAAAGGAATAAACTGGGAGAAAGACACCTTCCTTTCAAATAACTTGCCAGCATGGTACGCCAAAATAAGAGCGCATAAGGATAGTAGCTTTTATATATACATGCAATCAGGTCCATACTTTATCAAAACGACAAACCTCGGTGCAAAGTGGGATACGGTGAGTTTTTCTTCTATTCCGGTTATTATAGTTGATGATTTATTCATTCATCCACATGATTCGAAAATAATTTTTCTCTACGCGCGTGATGGAAAGGGAAAAGTTCTTCAAACAACAGACGGCGGCACTATATGGACAATAGCGAATTTACCAAATGATGTTAGCTTTTTTTTTGGTCTCACTTCTATACAGAACGAAAATGGTTTGACCCTAATGATTTGGACTGATAAGCGGATCGAAAATAAACGACATCATGACTATTATATGACTAAAGACACTGGCAAAACTTGGACTCTACTTACTAATTCTCCAGTAAAACATGATAATCCGGATTTTTTTAGCGATAAATTAGCGCTTGCACCAAACGCAAGTGTTCATCTCATGAGTACACAAAATGTATTATATCGTTCTGTTGATTCCGGTGCGTCATTCATCAATATCCAAGGTATAAAAATATTTGATATGATTAGCACTCGTTCAGAATTATTGGCTAGTTCAGTACCCGGATTTCGTAGGTCAAGTGATCTGGGTGAAACTTGGCATACATATAAAGGATCGCGATCGTTGCCAGGTTACGGTGGGATCGAGTTTAAGGTAGCATCGCCTAACATCATATTTGCCATCATCAGTTCCTCCGGTTCGGAACTCATGCAATCTCTCGACGGTGGCATAACATGGACGTTGCTTTTTTCTTCAAAACGTTTGACTTCGCTTCAAATCACGAACATCCCAGAAGTGCGTTATTACGTTGTGTCGGAAGATAATGAGGTGCTCAGCGGAAGCGTTGACCAGACAGTTCCCGATACGTTATATAGACATGATTGGGAGATCGACAAACTGGAAATAGCAAATGCTTTTCCTTCTGATATCTATGTTACCATTCATTCAGCCTATCAAGGGCCGCAGACTAATATTAAATGGATATACGCATATTCAAAGGATTACGGCGCAACCTGGACGCAGCATGCTGTTCCGCCGTTTCGATATGGTGGCATTCGCATCATTCCATCGCTCAAAGAGCGTGGGACCTTTGTCTTCGTGGGAAGTCCATTCGATCCATTGGATTTCATCGGTATGGGTTTGTGGCTCGCACGCGATTATGGTTCTTCCTGGCAACTTCGATGGCAGCGGGACGACCTTGATCCAACAAATTTCCATTTGCTTAAAAACGATTTGCTTTTCAGCGGCAGGGACAGGGCGTTTTCTACAGATTACGGCGCAACATGGTACCAGGACTTCACGGGAATGGTAGCGGGTGATCGTGAGAAACTCGAGCAGGGCTTTGCACATTTCTCTCGGCAAGGAACGCTGATTGTTGCTAATTCTTCTATCTGGTATCAATACGTAAATGGCACCTGGCGGAAATTACGCGATATGTTGGGAAAACCCATTATTCGGTCTTCTCCGGTGGCATTGGACATTACCGGTTCTTATTTGTATGGTGGATGGCCATATGTGGGCCTCTATCGCATTGCGGTGGGGAATCTGACAAATATCCATCGTTTTCCGAACAATGGAAAGGATTTCCATCTCCAAGCATATCCGAATCCATTTTCGGACAATATCACGATCTCGTATCGGTACGGCAGCGTTCATTCGGCACAGCTAAAAATCATAAACACGCTCGGACAGGTCGTGTATTCCAGGGACCTTGCGGAAAACTCCGGAACAATTAGATGGGACGGGAAAACATCCGGAGGGACTTCCCTGCCCACTGGTATTTACCTTGCTGTGATTATCAGCGAGGGAAGACCGGCGCAATCCAGGTTCATTCTTCAAGTCAGGTGACGCTGTAAAATCGCCGTCTCTCACTTCCACTGGAAAAAGCAAG
>JALUTR010000200.1 GCA_027021785.1 Fidelibacterota bacterium
CGTCGCTGCTACCCGTAGCGCCATCATAACCAAGCCATAAGTACAGTTTGCTGATATTCGTTAAATCCAATACACTGTCCGGACCCTGATAATGAACCAGACTATCAATCGGAACAGACAATACCTCGCCCAGACCATCAATATCTTTCAGATAATAACGGGGAGATATCCACCGGTCACCACCAATAGAGCTGCTCTCCGCTAATCCGACCCGGAAAAACGGATCGCTCAGGTTCGACGTGTACCCTTCCGGGTTGACCCACATTTTAATCGCCGTGGCCCGGATCAGGTTGCCGCGAAGACCGCCCATAGTGGTCTCATAAACCACTACCGAAGCATCTCCTGTGGGATTGTCTGTCCCCGGATCGCTACCAACCGTGCCGGCCGCGACATCTAATCCCATGCGCAGCGAATTATTACCACTGGCGCCATTACTATGGGTGTCGAGGTTGTAGGATACCGTCGCGCCGGTCGTATAGGACCAACTCAACCACTGATTCTTCATCGCCGCGTCATCCGCGTATCCGTCAAAATTGTTGTTCAAATGAGTTACAAGTCCCGGAGTCGGGGGAATCTCAACAAAAGGTTGTTCCTTTAACTGAATGTCATCAACCAATACGGAAGCGGTGCTGTTCTGAGTCGCTTTGCCGGAATAATGATTCCGCACGAAAATGCTGCGGATATCCGTCAAATCAAGAATCCCATCATTATCCTTTGTGCCCCCATATCCCCCATAACGCGCAAAATCAACAAAATCCAAATACACATATTCACCAGCCGGATCCAAATCCGCCAGATAAATCGGAGCCGAACCAAACTTATCTCCCCATGCTCCGGTGGAATCACCTTCCATAATGGCTATCGTAATGTACGATGCGTCTCCGGTCACACTTCCCTTCACCCATAGACTGATTCCGTCATAAGCGGACATATCCCGGGCGTTAATCGCCACCGGACCCCCGGCGTACGCGTAGGGATTAACATCACCACTGTTAAAACTGAAATCAACCTTCAACGCCTGGTCACCATCCGATCCACCCGTGGCGTCCAAAGATATCACCGGTGTGTTGCCGGTTACGGCACCGACCCAGGGATAATATCTCTTTAACTGGGCGTCGGAATCATACAGCTCATAGTCTTCCACCACGTCAGAAACATCGCCGACAACCACCTCAATGTTATCCACCAGGATCGCCGCGCTGTCAGCCGTGCTGCTTCCCGTAGTACCACTGTATCCCAACCATAAATACAATTTGCTGATGTTGGTCAGATCAAGAATGCTGTCCGCACCACTGTAATGGGTTAAACTATCGATTGATATCGTTATCACTTCTCCGAACGCATCGATATCCTTCAGATAATAACGGGGAGAAATCCAACGATCACCACCAATAGAGCTGCTCTCCGCCAATCCCAAACGGAAAAACGGATCACTCAGGTTCGATGTGTACCCTTCCGGGTTGACCCACACCTTGATGTCCGTGGCCCGGACCAGGTTGCCGCGAACGGCACCATCCGTCGTTTCGTAAACCACAGCCGAAACATCACCCGTCGGATCCGACGTCCCGGGAGCGGAACCGACCGTGCCGGCCGTTACATCCAGTTGCATGTACAACGAATTCGCGCCGCTGGCACCATTCGACCCCGTATCCAAATTGTGGGAAATAGTAGCCCCCGTAGTATATGACCAGTTAAACCACTGATTCTTCATCGCCGCGTCATCCGCGTATCCGTCAAAATTGTTGTTCAAATGAGTTGCGAGCCCCGGAGTCGGAGGAACCTCAACAAAAGGACGTTCTATTAATTCAACATCATCAATCAGAACCGAAGCCGTACTGTTCTGCGTCGCCGTACCGGAATAATGATTCCGCACGAAAATGCTGCGGATATCCGTCAAATCGAAAACACCATTATTATCCTTCGTGCCTCCATATCCCCCATAACGCGCAAAATCATCAAAATCCAAATACACATATTCACCAGCCGGATCCAAATCCGCCAGATAAATCGGAGCCGAACCAAACTTATCTCCCCATGCTCCGGTGGAATCACCTTCCATAATGGCTATCGTAATGTACGATGCGTCTCCGGTCACACTTCCCTTCACCCATAGACTGATTCCGTCATAAGCGGACATATCCCGGGCGTTAATCGCCACCGGACCCCCGGCGTACGCGTAGGGATTAACATCACCACTGTTAAAACTGAAATCAACCTTCAACGCCTGGTCACCATCCGATCCACCCGTGGCGTCCAAAGATATCACCGGTGTGTTGCCGGTTACGGCACCGACCCAGGGATAATATCTCTTTAACTGGGCGTCGGAATCATACAGCTCATAGTCTTCCACCACGTCAGAAACATCGCCGACAACCACCTCAATGTTATCCACCAGGATCGCCGCGCTGTCAGCCGTGCTGCTTCCCGTAGTACCACTGTATCCCAACCATAAATACAATTTGCTGATGTTGGTCAGATCAAGAATGCTGTCCGCACCACTGTAATGGGTTAAACTATCGATTGATATCGTTATCACTTCTCCGAACGCATCGATATCCTTCAGATAATAACGGGGAGAAATCCAACGATCACCACCAATAGAGCTGCTCTCCGCCAATCCCAAACGGAAAAACGGATCACTCAGGTTCGATGTGTACCCTTCCGGGTTGACCCACACCTTGATGTCCGTGGCCCGGACCAGGTTGCCGCGAACGGCACCATCCGTCGTTTCGTAAACCACAGCCGAAACATCACCCGTCGGATCCGACGTCCCGGGAGCGGAACCGACCGTGCCGGCCGTTACATCCAGTTGCATGTACAACGAATTCGCGCCGCTGGCACCATTCGACCCCGTATCCAAATTGTGGGAAATAGTAGCCCCCGTAGTATATGACCAGTTAAACCACTGATTCTTCATCGCCGCGTCATCCGCGTATCCGTCAAAATTGTTGTTCAGATGGGTATCTAACGCAAAAGCACTACTAAAAAAACCTATCATTAAAATAAAAGAAATTGAGTTAATCGCTTTTCTAAACATACTATTGCTCCTTGATTTTTTAATGAATGGTCCCTCTTTATTACATTCAGGAAAACCTTATGATGTCGCAGACGCAAACGTTACCGCAAACGTTTTCTGGTTTATATTACACTTTATAATTTCTTATGTCAACCACTTTTTAGGCAATTTTTAGACACACATTCCTCGAACGTAAGCAGAAAAAGTCGCTACCAAACATTGATTTATTTATGAGCTTATGATTAAATCAGTCTCCCTAAAAACAGGCTTTTTCCTATTAGCAAAATACATCCATTATATAAGGTAGGTTCACAAGATAAATCACCGACCATCAATAATGAAGAATTTATCAACCCAATGAGAATCCCGTAGGACGCGGGGAAATACAAATCCTTCGATTAATTACAGCACACAGCGGCGGAATAGTTCACTCGCCGGTCAAATACAACCCCGTACCCTCATCAGGTGCGGGATTGTACGATAAATTATCTTACCTCCGGTACGCCTGTTTTTCCGGTAAGAGACATATTACTCCGTACTACAGGCAGGCCCCACGGTCTTGATAAACTGCAGTAATCGGGAACGATTCGCTTCCACACAGGGAATCCATTGTGTTAAAAGCAATCCCTTACCTCCATTATTGAGAAGCGCTCTCCTCCAAGCCGATACCTTCCCGGCATCCCAACCGGGAGCGCCCCATACTTCAAAGCCCCGCCGTACAATGCGTTCTATAATTTCCGGCTGCACACCACCGTAATCCCATACAACCTGCACTATATCTTTGGAAATCTCTTTTTCAGCGGCAATACATTTTTCCGCATGGACCAGGGTTCTTCCACCATAGGATGAATCGTTCCAAATAATTGTTCGCAGACCACGTTCCTTTAATCCCCCACGGAGCGTTTCTATCGCTTTAATATATTGCGAATGCGCCCGATCATGATCCTCATCCATCCCAATATGAAAAAACCGTTGCGGACGACAGACATGAATAAGTTCATCAATTAATTCAAACGCGATGCGCCAATAATCGGAATTGTCGAAAAGATCATTATGCGGCCGGAACCAGTCGTTGTGATGATAGCGGGAGCTTTGTGAAAAATTCAGTTTCGGAACCACTTCAATATTCTTTTCCCGCGCCCTTTCCACCAATTTTCCAAGATAGCTCATTGGAACAGAATAATCTCTGGTCAACTCGGGATGCGAATTATACCGGACACCATCGGCGCAGTCAATGACGATCAAATTCAAACCCGCTTCCGACATCGCGTCCACCAGTTCCAATCCCAATTTGAGATCAAACGGTTTTTCCTGTGATTTTTCCTTACACCATACGGGATCGTAATGGGTAATATGGATTAAAAAACCCCGCACCGGGGGATTTCCCTTATTCGTGTTCATTTGTTCCTCAGGTTATTCCTCGATTTTAATCCAATCGTTTTTATTGAGTTCCACGACCCTGCAGTCGTTGGCATACGTTCTTTCCGGCAGAACGATCAACACATTGGCGGGTTTGTTGTCAATGGCAAACGGAGCATGATGCCAGGTGCCGGGGCGCAGGACAACCATAGTTCCTTGGGGGACTTTGAAAATCCGTACTTTGCCAAAGGGAAAGGAAGCATCGGGCGTTGCCGGCGCTACATGGATCAGGACGTCATTATCAAGGGGTAGAATCCCTTCTCCGGTAAAAGAGTGATATTCGGTAACATCAATAATCATCTCCCGTGGTTCGACACGGCAGGTTGAAAATGACACCACCGATTGATTACCGAGCCCCTGTTGCACCATATCCCTGAAAAATTCCACCGGTGTGGCGCCGATCTTTTCGGTGTCAGGATTTATCAGATTGGCATAAAACCCGAATGGTAAAAATCCATCAATACTCAGTTCTTCCGGTACTGCAATCTTCATGATGTTACCTCCAAAATACCAGGATTATATTTCCCCGGTTCTTTGAAATTGCCGGGGAATTTCTCAATTAATTTAGGACCGTTTCCTCTCCATCCGGATGACATTCCAGGAAACACGGGGCAACGTGGCTGTTAGTTTTCCGGCATCCATAGTTGCATCCCCGTTTGATTGCGGAATCACGTTATTGGGATTTTCAACCGTGTTGCCGGCCATTATATCATCGCTGGTCAAAATTATGTGTTCAACAACCTTATAGTCGGCAAATTCCCTGACATCACCCTCAAGAGTCATTTTTTCTTCGAGGTTACGGTTCACGGCAAAGATAGTGACGGATTCATTTTCATCATCAACCGTTGCCACACCGTCAATAAAAGGAACGGCATCAAACTCATCATCGTGATACACGGGAGATTTGACATTCAGATTCAACGCCCGTCCCCGCCCGTAAACGGAAGCATGGAACAACGGATAGAAAATGGTTTGTCGCCAACACGGCCCGCCGTTTTTCGTCATGATCGGGGCAATGACATTCACCATCTCGGACTGACAGGCGATTTTGATCCGGTCCGTGTGTTTTAAAAGGGCAATCATCAGGGAGCCGAACACAACCGCGTCCACCAGGGTGTACATACTTTCCCCCCACGCGGGCGCGATGCTCCAGGGGATTTTATTCGCCCGGTCGGCGAACCAGACATTCCATTCATCAAAAGATAAATTGATTGTTTTCCTGCTTCTTTTCTTAGCCTTGGTATAATCGCAAACAGCAATTATGGTTTTGATCATATTCTCCATGTCCAGCGACTTGGCCAGGAAATTCCCGGTCTGCCCTTTTTCATGTCCGTAATAACTATGCAGCGAAATATAATCGACGTGTTCATAAGTATGATCCAGGACAGTGGCTTCCCAATCCGGATAGGTTGGCATCCCGCTGTTGGAGCTGCCGCAGGCCACCAGTTCCAAATCCCGGTCAACCTGCCGCATCACCTTAGCCGTTTCATTCGCCAGTCTTCCGTATTCTTCCGCCGTCTTATGGCCGATTTGCCAGGGTCCGTCCATTTCATTTCCCAAACACCAGAGCTTGATTTTGTACGCTTCCCCGATGCCGTGGGATCGGCGCAAATCACTCCAATAAGTCCCTTCGGGATGATTGCAGTATTCAACGATATTACGCGCGGCATCAAGGCCCCGGGTTCCCAGGTTGACCGCCATCATCGGAAGCGTTCCCGCTTTTTTACACCAGGCCATGAATTCATTTAATCCAAACTGATTCGTTTCCACCGCCCGGAAGGCAAGTTCCAGTTTCCGCGGTCGTTTTTCGACCGGTCCGACGCCGTCTTCCCAGTTGTAGCCCGAAACAAAATTACCGCCGGGGTAGCGGACGATTGACAAGCGGAGCTTTTTGACCAATTCCAACACATCCCCCCGAAAACCGTTTTCATCGGCCGTCGGATGTCCCGGCTCGTAAATTCCACCATACACACCACGCCCCAAATGTTCAACAAACGAACCATAGACACGGGGGTCGATCTCGGCAATCTCCAGTTCCGGGTGTAAGGTTATTTTTGCAACTTCAGACATACACTTCTTCTCCTTACGGGTATGATACAACCTTTATTTATTGGAGTTACGTACATAATTCGCAGTCATTTCGGCACCGGGAACATCCTTCTTCTAATGTACGATCGATTTGCCATGGGTTCCGGTGAAAACCCCAAATTCTTTTCTTATCGTTTCTTTTCCAACCTGATAACATTCCAGGAAGTTTTTGGCAGAGTCGCCAATAACCGCCCATCTTTCAAATTGGCATTCCCATTTGATTTCGGGGTTATGTTATCGGGATTTTCCGCGGTATTACCGGCACTGATATCCTCGGATGTCAGCGTAATATGTTCACGCACGGAATAGTCCGAATAATCAATTGCCTGACCGTCGAGAACGATATCTTCCTTAAGACTTCTGTTGATCGCAAATATCGTCAGCGTATCATTTTCGTCATTCACAACCGCGACACCATCCACATAGGGGACGGTATCAAATTCAGCATCCTCGTAAGTCGGTGATTTTATATTCAAACTCAAAGCCCGTCCCCGCCCGTAGACGGAAGCATGGTAAAACGGGTAATAAATCGTTTGCCGCCAACATACGCTGTTAGTGCGGGTAACAATCAAACCCAAAACATTGATTAATAACGCCTGACAAGCCATCCTTACCCGGTCGGCATGTTTCAAAAGCGTAATGATCAGGGACCCGAATACAACGGCATCAACGAGCGAGTACATCGCTTCGCCCCGGGCGGGGGCAATACGCCAGGGCTCTATCTCGGGTTTTGATTTCCGATAGTAAAAAACAACATTCCACTCGTCAAAGGAAATATTGATTGTTTTCCGGCTCCGTTTCTTCGCTTTGACATAATCACAGGTGGCAATGATCGTTTTAATATATCTGTCCATGTCAACCGACTGGGCCAGAAATGTTTCGATCCGTTTGATACGACGCCCGTAGTAATCATGGATGGAGATATAATCGACATGCTCATAGGTGTGTTCGAGTACGGTGGCGTTCCATTCCGGGTAAGTGGGCATCTGGCTGTTGGAACTGCCACAGGCGACCAATTCAATATCCGGATCGACCTGTCGCATGACCTTGGCGGTTTCATTTGCCAATCGGCCGTATTCTGTTGCGGTTTTATATCCCATCTGCCAGGGACCGTCCATTTCATTCCCCAGGCACCAGGTTTTTATTTTATACGGTTCGGCAACGCCATGCGACTTCCGCAAATCACTCCAATAGGCGCCGCCGGGATGATTGCAATATTCGACGACATTACGGGCGGTGTCAATACCCCGCGTTCCCAGGTTAATCGTGTACATAGGTTGCGTCCCGGCCTTGGCGCACCAGGACATAAATTCGTTCAGGCCGAATTGATTGGTTTCGATTGCCCGCCAGGCGATCTCAAGTCGGCGCGGGCGTTCTTCGACCGGGCCGATACCATCCTCCCAATTGTAAGCGGAGACAAAGTTACCCCCAGGGAATCTCACAATCGGTACCTGTAGTTTCCGGACCAGATCAAGTACATCACCGCGGAATCCTTCTTCATCCGCCGTTGGATGTCCGGGTTCGTAAATCCCACCGTATATGCACCGGCCCAAATGTTCTACGAAAGAACCGTAAAGACGTGAATCGACATCAGCAATCTCCAGTTCCGGGTGTAAGGTTATCTTCGCGGTTTTGGACATATGAATTACACCCTTCCCAAGCGAATTACATTCCAGGATGCTTTCGGTAATGTCGCCGACAGTTTACCATCACTCAAATCGGCGTTTCCGTTGGATTCCGGGACTACGCGATCGGGATTTTCGGCCGTATTTTGCGCTTTCAGGTCATCGCTGGTAAGTGTTATATGTTCAAGCACCCTATAATCAGCATAATCACGGCAATCACCTTCGATATTTATGGCCTCTTTCAGGTTGCGGTTCACGGCAAAGATCGTAATTGTTTGTTTATCATCGCTAACGGTGGCAATACCCTCCACATAGGGAACGGCATCGAATTGGTCATCGTGATAAACGGGCGATTTAATATGGAGATCAAAAGCCCGTCCACGACCAAAGCGGGAGGCGTGATAGTAAGGATAATAAATGGTCTGTTTCCAACACTTCCCACCGGTTTCGGTCATGATCGGAGCAATCACGTTGACTAATTGGGCCAGACAGGCCATTTTAATACGATCGGCGTGTTTCAAAAGGGTTATGAGGAGGCAACCGACAACCAGCGCATCTTCAAAAGTATAAACATCTTCCAACTGCGGCGGAGCAATACTCCAGGGCGCAATCTTCTTATCGGCTTCGCCGGAATGGAACCAGACGTTCCATTCATCAAAAGATAGATTGATTGTCTTCTTACTCCTCTTTCTGGCTTTTACGTAATCACAGGTGGAAATAACGGTCCTGATAAAGTTATCCATATCCAATGATTGAGCGAGATAATTTTCCGTTCGATCTTCCTTATTCCCGTAATAGTTATGCATGGAAATATAATCGATCTCATCGTAAGCATGTTCAAGCACGGTTGCTTCCCATTCCGGGAAAGTAGGCATTCGACTGTTTGAGCTGCCACAGGCAACCAGTTCCAGATCCTTATCCACCTGCCGCATAACCTTCGCCGTTTCCAGTGCGATTCTTCCATATTCATGGGCGGTTTTATGTCCCAACTGCCAGGGGCCATCCATTTCGTTCCCCAAACACCAGGTCTTTATATTATGTGGTTCTTGTACGCCGTGGGATTTCCGCAAATCACTCCAATACGTGCCGCCCGGATGATTACAATACTCAAGAATATTCCGCGCCGCATCAATACCCCGCGTACCAAGATTAATCGCAAACATGGGAGCCGTTTTGGCCTTTTTACACCAACGCATGAATTCATTCATACCGAACTGGTTGGTCTCGATGGTTCTCCAGGCCAGTTCAAGTCGTCGGGGACGATTTTCCCTGGGGCCTACGCTGTCTTCCCAATTAAACCCGGAAACGAAATTACCCCCGGGATATCTGACAATCGGGACATCAATCGCGCGGATCAATTCCAGCACGTCTCGTCGAAATCCTTCACTGTCGGCAGTAGGATGTCCGGGTTCGTATATCCCGCCGTAAACACAACGTCCCAAATGTTCCACGAAGGAACCATAAATCCGGGGATCGATTGTACCGATCTCTAACTCCGGATGTAAAATTATTTTAGCAGTTTCGGACACTTATTACCCTTTCTTTTTAATCTGTTTATTCCAAATAAGAGTATCTGTTCTATTCAAGGTAAGCAACCCTCTTCCCGTACCACCCCTGAAGGGGAAACGGCGGGCAAACACAACCTTTTATGATTGCCTCCCGTCGGCGGGATAAATAATGATATTTTTGTCGCGTATTTCATTGGAAACAGCATATTCTATCCACCCGTTCACATCTTAAAAATACTCAAAGGTCGACCATAAATTGGGCATTAAATAAATACAACAATTCATCTAACAAAATAATCCCGACCACAGAGCAATTCCAACGTTACAAGGTTTAACGATAACGAGATCCCTTATTTTTACAGTTGAATCCCGATGGATAAACGATGGACAGCCCCCAGCAGTTTATACCCGCTATAACTATAATCCACGTTTAACGTCAATCCCTGGACCTGCAA
>JALUTR010000201.1 GCA_027021785.1 Fidelibacterota bacterium
AGCATTGTTATTAATGACGTGATTCGTCTCTCGATCTGGAAAGCGCAGGAAGCCTGGAAGGACGGCCTGCGGGACAAGTTATTGTGAAACGTGAGGCGTGTCGGAACGGAGTGGAGATTCCGACGGCGCGAAGCAATCGCCGGGAAACGTGAATGGATTGACCCCGGATAAAATTTCTTTACCATGAATATCAGACGTTCAACAAACAGCGCATCCGCCGCCTCCGGCCCGGTTTCCTACAAATCCGCCGGGGTGGACATCGATGCCGGCAATGAAGCCGTTGAGCGCATCAAGAAAGTGGTGGCAAGCACCCATTCAGCCGCCGTTCTTACCGGTATCGGCAGCTTTGGATCGTTGTTCGATTTAAAAGCGCTTTTGCAGGATTATTCTCATCCCGTCCTGGTGCAAAGCATCGACGGAGTGGGGACGAAAACGATTATCGCGCGGCTGGTCGGCAAATTCGATACCATCGGTATCGATTTACTAAGCGCCTGTTGCAACGACATTATCGTCATGGGGGCACGGCCACTGACGTTCCTGGATTATATCGCCAATGATAAGCTCAATGCCGATATCGTCGAAGACATTGTTTCCGGCCTGGCGAAAGCCTGCCGATCGATCGGGGTTTCCCTGGTCGGCGGCGAAACGGCCGAAATGCCGGATACGTATTTACCCGGAGAACATGACCTGGTGGGCGTCGTCACCGGCATTGTTGAGAAAAACCGGATAATCACGGGGAAATCCATCGAACCCGGCGACGTGGTGCTGGGATTGCCTTCCAGCGGACTGCACACAAACGGGTATTCGCTGGCCCGAAAACTTTTCTTTGAGGTGGGAGGGTACACCGTCGATTCGGTTCCGCCGGAGCTGGGAACATCCGTCGGGGAAGTCCTCCTGGAACCGCACATTAATTACACAAACCACATTTCGACGTTGTTGGAAAACAACATCGCAATAAAGGGAGTGGCGCATATCACCGGCGGCGGGCTTCTTGAAAACATTCCCCGGATTCTGCCGGAAGGGTGCGCGGTGGAACTTTACCGGGGAAGCTGGCCTGTTCCTCCGGTATTTTCGTTGATGCAACAACTGGGTAATCTTCGGGAAAAAGAGTTGTTCCGAACCTTCAACATGGGTATCGGAATGGTTATTATTGTTTCACCCGCTTCGGAACTTTCGGTAAGAAATCAATTACATGACTTATGCCCCGTGTTAAGGATCGGCGCTGTGACCGGAGGTTCCGGCGCCGTTACGATCGTCGCGTAAAGCGAAAGGGCATAATGAAAAACGAGGGCACTAAGAAAAGGCACATGTCAAAACGAATTAAAATAGCGGTGGTCCAGTTTCCCGGATCCAACACCGAGCGGGAAACCGTTCTGGCGATTCAACGCGCCGGAATGGAACCGGTGGAGTTTCTCTGGAACGAATCCTACGAAAAACTGGAGGCTTGTGACGGTTATATTATCGTCGGGGGTTTTTCCTATGAAGACCGTTCCCGGGCCGGAGTAATCGCTTCCCTTGACCCGGTAATGCAAGTGATTCGTCACGCCAGCGAAGCGGGAAAACCGGTCCTCGGCATTTGCAACGGCGCCCAAATCCTGGTTGAGTCGGGATTGGTACCCGGACTTGAGAATTATCGGCTCGGCATGGCTTTAACAAACAACAAACGGACGAAGGACGGCCATGTGCTGGGCACCGGATATTACAATGCCTGGGCAAACCTGCAACTTTCCGTTCCGGGCAACCGCACCGCCTTCACCCAGAGTCTGGAAGTCGGGGAACAGATAACCATCCCTTTTGCCCATGCCGAAGGACGCTTTCTCATACCGGAACGATTGTTGGAAGAACTGAAAAACAACCACCAGACCGTTTTCCGCTATTGCGATCAACAGGGCAACATACTGCCGGAATTTCCGGTGAATCCCAACGGTTCGGTTTACAACCTGGCGGCCGTATGTAACCCGGGCGGGAATGTCATGGCCATGATGCCGCACCCGGAACGGACACCCAACGGGGACGCGATTTTTGTTTCCATGCGCAATTACATTCTTGAACGCCCGGCGCTTTCCGGTAATTCGTCGCTTATATTCCAGCCGGAACGCTATGCCATCTCCCCCTACACGCCTTCAGAAGGCGCGTTTCAATGGCTGATTGATTTGATCATCACCGACAACGAGGCCATATCGGTGCAAAACGCCTTAAACCACCTGGGTATCCCGGCAACCCTTTCGCGCCAAACCCACTGGGAGATAACCGCTGAAGCGCAAGACATCAATGCGCTGAAAAAACAATTAATCGAATCGGGAGAACTGTTTAACTCCAACAAGGAAACCATCACTTCCTATTCCGTCAAACCGAATACCGGGAGTTTTTTGGTCCGACACAAAGAAGACCTGGTCGGACGACAAAAACTGGAAATGCTCCGCGATCGTTTCGGAATAACCGGAATACGGAAAATTCGTAAAGGCGTACTTTGGAACATTGCCGTTGAAAGTGATAATTTTGAACCTGTTATAAAGCAGGTTTTGGACACACACATCTTATTCAATCCATTTTCACATGACTGCTATCAATACTCATAAAGATTACACCGCTCGCATTCGGAGCGAATTGAATAATTGCCTGACCGTCACCGATTTGCCGGTCGGTAAAAAATATTCCGGGAAGGTGCGCGACACCTACGATCTCGGGGATAAACTGGTGCTGATAACCACCGATCGCCAGAGCGCGTTCGATCGCATCCTGGCGGCTATTCCGTTTAAAGGACAGGTGTTGAATTTGACCAGCGCCTGGTGGTTCGAACAAACCCGGCATATCGTAAAAAACCATGTGATCAGCATACCCGACCCCAATATTACCGTCGCCAAAAAATGTACGGTTTTCCCAATCGAATTCGTTGTCCGGGGATACATCACCGGATCAACCGGTACATCCCTGTGGACCGTGTATAACAACGGTTCCCGTAATTACTGCGGGAATCCGCTGCCGGAGGGTCTGCGGAAAAACCAACGCCTGGATCATCCCCTTCTTACGCCCACCACAAAGGACAAAGATCACGATCGGCCGATCAGCGCGGAGGAAATCGTCGCCGAAGGGTGGATGACTCAGGAAGACTGGGAGGCCGCCAGCGATATCGCCTTAAAATTGTTCGCTTTCGGGCAGGAAACGGCCCGTCGACACGGATTAATCCTGGTCGACACCAAATACGAACTGGGCAAGGACCAGGACGGAAACATTTTGCTTATCGATGAAATCCACACTCCGGATTCCAGCCGTTACTGGATCGCCGACAGTTACGAATCGCGGTTCAGGGAGGGTCAGGAACCGGAAAATATCGACAAGGAGTTCCTCCGTTTATGGTTCGTTGAACATTGCGATCCCTACAACGATCCCGAATTACCTCCTGCGCCGGAGGAACTGGTGGTGGAATTGTCAAAGCGCTACCTGTTGCTTTACGAAACCATCACCGGAAACGCTTTTCCGTTTCCGGACGCGTCCGAATCGGTTCACGAACGGATACTTAAAAACATGGGAGATTGGTTATGAAAGCCGTAATTATTATGGGTTCTGCCGCGGATCAGGACCACGCCCGCAAAATTACTGCGAAACTGGACGCTTTTAATATCCCCTGGGAACAGCATATCGCATCCGCCCATAAAAATCCGCGCGAGGTTCTCGCGATCCTGGATGCCGACAAAAAAGAAAAATCACTGGTTTATGTTACTATCGCCGGTCGCTCAAACGCGCTTTCCGGTTTCGTCGCCGCGAATTCCGAATTTCCCACTCTTGCCTGTCCACCCTTCAAAGATAAAATCGACATGCTGGTAAACATTCAGTCCACGTTACAAATGCCAAGCAAAACCCCTGTTCTCACGATCCTCGACCCGGGAAATTGCGCCCTGGCCGTGAAACGAATTCTTTCTCTGGCCGTAGTACCAAAAGAGAAGAAATAATATATGTTATGTCCGCCAAACCAACGGTAATTATAATCGGACCTGCTGCTAAAATCCTTCGAACGCCGGTCCCGGGACTACCGGAACCGACCCGTGAAAAATCCTTTTATCACGAACTTATTCGTCAAAACATTTTCTCATGAATTCCATTACCACCTTTAATTTTCTCCGAGATTTCCGTGGCTAAACAAACAGCTAATATTTCTCCCCTTGACGGACGTTACCGGAAGGACGTTCTGGATCTGGCCTTATTTTTCTCCGAGGAAGCGCTGGTTAAGTACCGGATCCGGGTGGAGATCGAATACCTGATTGCGTTAAGCAAAGAAAAACGAATCCCGGAAATCCCGATGCTTTCCTCCCAAAAACAAAACCGGCTTCGCAAACTGTACGAACGCTTTTCCACGGCCGATGCCGAGCGGGTGAAAGCCATCGAGGCGACAACCAATCATGACGTTAAAGCGGTGGAGTATTTTCTGCGCGAAAAACTGGCGCATACCCAACACAAAAACCTGATTCCGTGGATTCACTTCGCCCTCACCTCCGAAGATGTAAACAACCTGGCCTACAGCCTTATGTGGAAAGACGCGCTGGTGTTTGTTTATCTACCCACGTTGAAAAAAGTCTATCGCGCCCTGCGACAACTGGCGCGGAAATACAAATCCCTGGCCGTACTGTCATTAACCCACGGACAACCCGCATCGCCCACCACCCTGGGAAAAGAATACGCTGTGTTCTGTCAGCGATTACTACGCCAATTAAACTATCTCAAAGCGCACACGCTGCAGGGAAAACTGAACGGAGCCACCGGGACATGGGGCGCTCATCACATCAGTTACCCCGACATTGACTGGATCCGGTTCAGCCGGCGTTTCATCAAATCCCTGGGCCTTGAACCCAACCTGATCACAACTCAAATCGAACCCCATGATTCCCTGGCGGAAAGCTATCACGCACTGGTTCGTGTCAATTCCGTTTTGACGGATCTGTGCCGCGATTTGTGGATGTACATCAGTCGGGGGATTCTGGGACAAAAAAAAGTGGCCGGTGAAATCGGCTCCAGTACCATGCCCCATAAAATCAATCCCATCTTTTTCGAGAACGCCGAGGGAAATTTCGGCGTTTCCAACGCCCTTTTTAATCACCTTGCCACCAAACTTCCGATCTCCCGCATGCAACGTGATTTGTCGGACAGCACGGTCATCCGTAACCAGGGCGTCGCCCTGGGACACGCCCTGCTGGGTTTGAAAAACCTGTTGAAGGGGCTTGGCCGACTCACCGTAAACCGTTCCCGCATTCACGAGGAACTTCACAATCACTGGGAAACCCTGGCCGAACCCGTCCAGACCGTGTTGCGTAAATCCGGCCGCGAAGACGCCTACGAACAGTTGAAGTCCCTGACCCGGGGACAGGAAGTGACCCGTGAACAGTTACACGATTTTATTGCCGGGCTCGACATCTCCGATGAGGACCGGAAACTGCTGCTTTCCCTCTCACCGGAAACATATATTGGTATGGCCGCCAAGTTGATCGAGACCTTGTAGAAACATGTGCGGTATTGTTGGAATTATTTCTCATAAACCGGTAGCCGGCGAAATATACGACAGTCTTGTACACCTTCAGCACCGGGGACAGGACGCGGCCGGGATAATGACGTATAATAAACGTATGCACAAACAAAAAGGGCTTGGGTACGTCAGGGATATTTTTAACGAAGACAATATGTCACTCCTTACCGGAAATATCGGTATTGGTCACACGCGCTATCCCACGCACGGCGGTTTCAGCCACGGCGAGATTCAACCTTTCTGGACAGAAATACCCTATGGCGTCGGTTTGGCCCATAACGGTAACCTGGTCAATTACCAGGAACTGGCGATGGAAATTCAGGAAAAGGAAAAACGGTATTTGAACACCCAAAGCGATACCGAAGTACTTCTCCATCTGTTCACTAATTCGCTCGGCAAACAACGACCGCCCGCTTCCCCTGATGAATTTTTCGAGCATATTTGCGAAGCTGCCCAAGCTGTTTTTAAGCGCGCCAGTGGTTCCTTTTCAGTAGTAGCCATGATCGTAGGCAAGGGACTGGTTGCCTTCCGTGACCCTCATGGTATTCGTCCTCTTGTAAAGGGTGTTCGCCAAAACCGCGACGGTACAACCGATTATATTTTTTCCTCGGAAACAACCATGTTTTACGCCCTCAATTACGAAAAGGCGCGTGACGTCCAACCGGGAGAAGTTATTTTCGTCAGCGACACCGGGAAAGCATACAGCCGGATACTCAAAGACGCGGAATTCACCCCTTGTATTTTCGAGTACGTCTATTTTTCCCGCCCGGACACAATTATGAACGATGTCAGCGTGTACCGCGCCCGGTTGCGAATGGGACAGAACTTAGCCTTGCAGTGGCAGAAACAACATCCCGGTGTTTTACCGGATATCGTAATTCCCTCTCCCGCCACTGCGAACACCGCCGCTTTGTCGCTGGCCCACGAATTGGGGGTGCGTTATTCCGAAGGGCTTTATAAAAATCCGTTTATTGCCCGGACGTTTATTATGCCCGGTCAGCGCGAACGACAGAAGTCCGTCCGATACAAATTGGTTCCCCAGGAATTGGAGATCAGGGGCAAGAAGGTAATGATTGTCGACGACAGTATTGTGCGTGGGAATACCAGCAGGGAAATCGTGAAAATGGTTCGCGACTTCGGCGCCCGCGAAGTCTACTTTGTCTCCGCCTGCCCGCCGGTCAGGTTCCCCTGTTTCTACGGCGTTGATATGCCTACCAAATCCGAACTGATCGCCGCCAATAAAACCCTGGAAGAAATACGTCAGTTCATGAACGTCGACATCCTGCTGTACCAGGAAATTGACGGGCTGGTGGAAGCCGTCACGCGCAAAGGCCAGCACCATATTGATCGCCCCTGTCTGGCTTGTCTCGACGGCTGGTACGTGACCGGCGATGTTGACCAGGAAAAAATGGAAACCATTGAAACACAACGCATAAACGACAGGAACGGACGATGAATATTTTATTGATCGGTTCCGGCGCCCGCGAACACGCCATTGCGCGCGCGCTGCATTCATCCCCCCAAAAACCGCAATTATTTTGTTTCGGTTCCAACCGGAACCCGGGATTGATTGAGCTTTCCCGGGTCTTTACCAGCGGTTCCGTCACCGACGTGGAAACCATAACCGCATTTGCCACGAGCCACTCGATAGACCTGGCAATCATCGGACCGGAAGCTCCCCTGGCAGCCGGTCTTGCCGACGCCCTGATCGCCCGCGGCATTCCCTGCGTCGGTCCCAAACAGAAGTTGGCACAGATAGAAACCAGCAAGGGTTTTACCCGTCAATTGCTGGTTAAATACAGCATTCCCGGTTGTCCGAAATTCGAAGTTTATGATAGTTTGGAGGGGGCCGCCGGCTTCCTTGCCGAGCTGGGGGAAAATTTTGTGGTCAAATACGACGGCTTGATGGGGGGCAAGGGTGTTAAGGTGGCGGGGGATCATTTACATTCGCACGAAGAGGCGCTGAATTACTGCCGGGAACTGGTGGAAAGCGGAGGCCGGTTTGTAATCGAAGAAAAATTAATCGGTCAGGAATTTTCGCTGATGAGTTTCAGCGACGGAGAAAACCTGGCGCACATGCCTCCCGTGCAGGACCATAAACGCGCTTTCGTGGGTGACACGGGACCCAATACCGGCGGGATGGGATCGTATTCCGACGCCGACCATTCACTTCCTTTTTTAACGGAAGACGACCTGCGGCAGGCGCGCTCTATTAACGAGGCAACCATCGACGCTTTACGCGCTGAGTTCGGGGAAAAATATATCGGCATTCTTTACGGCGGATTCATCGCCACCGGGGACGGTGTGAAATTGATCGAATACAACGCCCGGTTCGGTGACCCGGAAGGGATGAACGTGCTGGCGTTGTTGGAATCCGATTTTGTGGAAATCTGCAACGCCATGATTGACGGCACAATCGGACGGTTAAAGGTTCGGTTCGCCCACCTGGCGACGGTCTGCAAATACGCCGTTCCGGAAGGGTATCCGGGAGCGCCGGTTAAAGGACAACCAATCGATATATCGGAGGTTTCCCACAAGGAACAATTATATCTCGCGTCCGTCGACGCCAAAAACGGACAACTCCTCGAAGCCGGTTCCAGGACAGCGGCTTACGTGGGTGTTGCCGCTACTCTCCCGGAAGCCGAAGCCAAAGCCGAAGCGGAGATCCGGAAAATCAAGGGTCCGCTTTTTCACCGGGAGGATATCGGCACCGCGGACCTGATCCGGAAACGGGTTGAACAAATGAAGTTACTCCGGGGAAAATAAATATTTGTGCCTTTCCGATGAACCGATAGTCCGTTGCCAATGAACATTCAATCCCATTTAAAACCCGTTAAACTTGGCGTCCTTGGTTCCACCAGGGGGACGGATCTCCAGGCCATCCTGGAAGCCGTAAAGGATGGTCGGCTGAATGCTTCGGTCGAGATTGTTATCAGCAACCGGGAAAAGGCCTTCATCCTGGAACGGGCCCGCCGCCACAATATTCCTGCCGTTTTTGTTAGTCACAGAGGAAAATCCCGGGAGGAATTTGACGCCGAAATGACGACCGAACTCAAGAAAAAGGGGGTGGAGCTGGTACTCCTGATCGGTTTCATGCGCATTCTTTCGGCCCGCTTTTGCGAGGACTGGAAAGGGCGCGTTATGAATGTGCATCCCTCGCTTTTACCGAAATACGCCGGCGGAATGGACACCAATGTTCACGAAGAAGTTCTGAAAAACGGCGACCCGGAAACCGGTTGCACTATCCATTTCGTTACGGCGGAGGTGGATGCCGGACCGATTATTGTACAGAAAAAATGTCCGGTGGCATCAAACGATACGCCGGAAACATTGAAGGCGAAAGTTCAGCAATTGGAAGGTGAAGCGTTTATCGAGGCGATCAGGAAATTCCAGGCAGGGAACCTAAACCACCTTTCCACAGATCAATTAGATTAAAACGATAAAACATTATGAATATGGGGATATTCATTTTTCGGCTGATTCACCAAGGACATTCCGAAGCCATATTTAATTGTTTTATTTCATATTAAGGAATTTGGCTTTACAACCTTTTTTATAAATCAGGTATGGTTGTAAAACTTATGAACGGGAACAAACTCCAAAAAGACAGGATCATAATCATCCATGAATACTGAAAACGTAACCATCAAAACAGCGCTTATTTCCGTTTCCGACAAGGCCGGCATTGTCCCTTTCGCCCGGGGGCTTCATGCTCTGGGAGTGAAACTTCTTTCCACCGGCGGTACGGCCCGGACATTAAGGGAGGCGGATATCCCGGTAACCGATGTTTCTGATTACACCGGGTTTCCCGAAATTATGGAAGGGCGGATCAAAACCATTAACCCGAAGGTGGAGGGGGGCATCCTGGGGCTCCGCGACCAGCACGAAAATGAGGCCCGTCGGCATGGAATCCAATGGATCGATCTGGTGGTCTGCAATCTGTATCCCTTCGCGGAGACCGTCCGACGCCCCGATGTTACCTTTGATCTGGCACTGGAGAAGGTTGACATCGGCGGTCCGACCATGATCCGCAGCGCCGCCAAAAATGTCGGTTGGGTCGGGGTGGTGGTTGACCCGGATGATTACAGCCCCCTTTTGGAGGAACTCGAAAAAAACAAAGGGTTAAGTTTTGACACCCGCCGTCGTTTATCAGCCAAAGCTTTCGGTCACACGGCCCAATACGATGCCATTATTCATAATTATTTTAAAGCGGAATCTTTCTCAGAAGCTTTCACACTGACATTCAACAAATATTATGATCTGCGTTACGGGGAAAACCCGCACCAGTCAGCGGCCGCTTATCAAATTCCCGGCAATGACGGACCCAACATCCTGGGAGCGAAAATTCTCCAGGGGAAGTGTCTTTCCTACAACAATTTCATGGATGCGGATGCCGCGCTGGCATGCATGAAAGAATTTTCGGAACCAACCTGTGTTGTGGTAAAACATGCCAATCCTTGCGGGGTTGCCACCGATCCCGACATCTCGGAGGCTTACCGGCGCGCCTTTGCCGCCGATTCCATGTCGGCCTTTGGAGGCATCATTGCCCTCAACCGGA